>NZ_JALFIA010000015.1:0-77000 GCF_022776125.1 Hallerella sp.
TTTGCGTGCTTACCTCTACTGCGGGCTACCACACCCTTGTTACGCAATAAGCACAAACGACCCACGCCCCAGATGGGACGTGAGTGTTCGTCTTATTCTCGCGTAATATGAAAGTGGTAGTTTCAGTAGAGAGAATAAGAGTCGAAACTCAAAAATTCCGGTCGCTCCGCACCATTCGGTACGGGGCTATGTCATGGAAAATGATAGTAAAAAAAACAAAGAATAAGGCGGCTAGAACCAGAAATAGACTGGTTTGCCCATTTCCTTCGCCTTGCGTAACGCTTGCATCAGTTTTTCAAACGCGGCCTTCTCCAGTTCACCGGTTTTCTTGTTTCGGAAACTTTCGGCGATGGCGATAGCCGCGTCGACCTTGCCTGCAGGAAGCTCTTCGTTTTCGTAACGGTCGATAAGCGTTTCCAATTTCTCGTTGAATGCGCTATAGATGTCCCATAAGGTCTCGTTTTCCCTTTCGAACATTTTGAACTGCACAAAATGGTGCAACTGGCGGTGTTCCGGATCAGTATTTACATATATGGTCCAGTCATCATTCAAGTCGTGAATTGGGATAAAGATTTCGTCGTAGCGTTCCATTACATTTCGCTCCTGTATTTAATTCTGAAATGAGTTAATGCTTCACGCTCGGCTTTTGGCCGACCATGCTGTTTGCCATTTGCGTCAATATAATTTCGCACATCTTTACCATGTATGTCAAGATACAAATTATATGGAACGCTTTTATCCTGTAGTCGCAGATAACCTCCACCGATATCGGCTACTACAGAAATTTTCGTCTTTTCGTTATACCACTCGACCTTGTTGCCATGAACTTCTGCATGGGCATCGGGTGCGAATTGACTGATAATCTCGTTGATGTTCACCGATGTCAGATGAATTCGTAAAGAGGTCGCATTTTTTTAGAGCATCCCAACGTCCCTATGACATAGGGAATATTTTTAGGGTATGATTCCAGCGCAAATAGAGTTTGCAAGTTTCCTATCCTAAAGTTGGGAATAATCTTTTGTCCCGACAAGGCAACAAATGCGGTAGCCAACTGAGAAAGCCATATGTTGAACTTTTGCTGTTGGAAAGGCCATCTTATTCTAGGACTTAAGTCAAACCCTCCGAATCCCTTGAAAAGCCCATACAAGTTAATTTCTTCAAAAATACGTTGAAGTCTTCTTTTTATGAACAAGTCATCGGAAAATGAACTCAGCAAGTTCTCATTTGGCTTTTTGCAACAACGAATCCTTTGGATTGGTTCTATGAGTGTAGGCGGTTCTTCAAGAATCACCTCCCTGGGAAATACGGGAAAACCGTATCGGTTAAATGGCCATTTCGCCATTTTTAATTTTGCTCTCAACAACAGAGCGAGTTCGTATAGATTCATGATTTTCATAAATCGTCCTTTCTTAGGCCATACTTTCCATATTCGCAACTGGCCTATAGTTGTGAATCGGGGATTCAGTCCTTATTCGACATTTTGTCGCACACATTTTTTTAGGAATAAAAAAGGCGTGGTGTCGTTTGCACTTACCATTGCTGCGGGCTACCACACCCTTGACTCAATAAGCACAAACGACCCACGCACCATTAGGCGTGAGCGTCGGTCCTATTCTCGAGTCAATTGAAAGTGGTAGTTTCAGCAATGAGAATAAGAGACAAAAACATCGTAAGGCGAGCGCTGCGAAAATGCTTGCATTTTCATTGCCGAGCCGAAGATGTTTCTACAATCTCAAAAATTCCGGTCGCTCCGCACCATTCGGTACGGGGCTATGTCAATCTTAAAATAGCATAAATTTGCGACAAC
This sequence comes from Hallerella sp., assembly GCF_022776125.1. Taxonomy (NCBI): domain Bacteria; kingdom Pseudomonadati; phylum Fibrobacterota; class Fibrobacteria; order Fibrobacterales; family Fibrobacteraceae; genus Hallerella; species Hallerella sp. The sequence continues at coordinate 1,808 of NZ_JALFIA010000015.1, forward strand.
TATATCCGCATCCGCATTTTTTGAAAAATTTCGCATTTTCCCCTTGACGGCTTCTTGAAATTAGTGTATATTTGTGCAGTAGTTTTTAAGATGTTCGCCTTTTCTTGCATGTAGGCGGAAGGAGTAGAGGATGAAAGTACGCAAGTCCTTCAAGGACTGTATCGTGAAGCCGGGAGAAACGAGCCCGTATGCAAATTTGCTGGTGGATTTGGCCTTCAAGAAGGCCTTCGATCCAGACAAGCCTACCAGCCGAAACAACCTCATCAACCTCTTGAACGACCTGCTGGAACCGCAACTCAAACGACCCATCAAAAATGTGTGGACCCGCAGCGTGGCGAAGAACCTGAGCGGCAGCAAGGCGTCGCGCACGGCAATTTTCGACTTGCATTGCAAGGATGATTTGGGGAACCTCATCGAGATAGAGGTGCAGATTCGCGAGATGAAGAATTTCGTGAAACGCTTAGCGTTTTACGCTAGCGAGATGGTGGTGAACCAGGCCGAGCCCGGGGACGATTGGAGTTTTGATGTCCAGCCAGCCTACGTAATCGCTCTGACGCGTTTCTCTGTTTTTCCCGATGAACGCGCTGTCCATCGTGCAACGGTAATCGACATGGAAAGCGGAGAACAGCTTGTGGATACCTATAACTTTACTGCTATTGAACTTTCGAAGGTTCCCTTTTTCATCGAAAAGACTTCCAGCGATTTGAGCAAGTGGCTGTTCTTCTTCCGCTACTTGAACCGGCTCAAGGAACTCCCCGAAGAACTGGACGATGGAAAGTTCAAGGACTTGACAGAAAGCGCAAAAGTATCTAACTTCAACAAGAAAGAATTCGAGGCATATCGGAATATGTACCACAAGGTATGGGACCATAACGCCCTGAGGGACGGCTTCTTCAAGGAATTCGCGGATGACGTCAACGCGAAGATTGAAGAACGTATTTCTGGTAGAAATCGCGAGTTTGCGAAGAAAATGATAGTACTCGGCAAACTTTCCAATGAGGAAATTGCCGCGGCTACGGATCTTTCCCTGGAAGACGTCGTCGTGCTTCGCAGTCAGCTTGAAGCATAATTTATAGACTATTTTACAACATTTAAAAAAATATAGCCTGTCGTAATCTAGCTAATTTCATTCTCTCGTCGTTACAGGATAGGCGTGCTAAAATCGCGTATTTACACGATTCGCGGACTCAAGGTTATGCTGGACGCCGACTTGGCGGAGATTTACGGGTATAGCACCGGTGCTTTTAATCATCAAGTGAAAAATAACATTGAAAGAATTGCAGAAGATTTTCGATTTCAGTTGACTGAAGAAGAAATGCGAATCTTGATGTGCAAAAAATGCACATCAAGTTGGGGTGGCGCGAAAAAACGGACTTACGCCTTTACGGAACGTTATCGACAACTACGTGGGCGTGAAGCCCCTGCTTCGCAAAGTTCACGGACGCTATGTGTTCACTGATTATGGCTTTGAAAGCGAAAAATTATTTCATTGTGGCGCATCGGCTAAGGACGGCGGTAATAAGGTCACCACCATCATGCAAATCGAATGTCCGGAAATGTACCGCCCGCTGATGGAGGATATCCGAAAAAGGCTGAGTCGTAAAACGACCTAGCCATTCGGTACGGGGCTATGTCATAGGGAAAGATAACATAAAAAAGGCTCCCCCCAAAAACAAGTCCGGGGCCATAATAAGGCCTAAATTACCACGCCATGTTCGCAAAGGCCTGAAATATGCTTGAAAATGCGGAAAACGAGCTTTTTGGGTGTTTTATGACGGAAAAATGAAATGCTATTTCACATCTCCGTTAAAATTATGTATATTTAGAGCATGATCAATCGCAAAATAGCCCCCTATATCCAGTCCCAGATGGCTGAATACCCTTCTGTCACCTTGTTTGGCCCGCGCCAATGCGGAAAAACGACGCTTGTGCGCGCCCTTTTCCCAAACTACGCATATGCGAACCTAGAAGATTTTGCCACCCGTGAATTGGCGTCGAAGGATCCCGACGAGTTTTTCACAAGGTTTCCCGCTCCGGTCATCATCGACGAAATTCATCGGGTCCCATCCCTGTTGGGGCAGGTTCAGGTGCGTATCGACCGAACCCCTCTCAAAGGGCAGTTTTTGCTTACGGGCAGCAACCAAATTTCGGTAAAGGCGTCCGTAGCCCAGTCTCTAGCTGGCAGAACGTCCATTATCGACATGCTTCCTCTGTCCATCTCTGAAATAGAGTCGGCAGGGATTATGCTGGATCGCGACGATCAGATTATTGCTGGTGGAATGCCGTTCCTGTTTGCTGAAAGCGGACACGCTCCGTCCGATTACTACAGGAATTATGTGAACACCTACGTGGAAAGGGACATCGCGCAACAGGCGTCCGTTCGTGACCTGTCCAAGTTTTTCAATTTCCTGAAACTGCTGGCAGGGCGTACTGGGCAGTTGATGAACAGTGCAGCAATCGGGGCCGAAGCGGGCGTTTCAGGTAACACTATTTCTGCATGGCTTTCGCTTTTGGAAGCCTCGCATATTGTCTATGTTTTGAAGCCTTGGTTTACTTCTAGGACTAGCCAGGTTGTCAAAAGTCCCAAGGTTTATTTTTGTGATACGGGACTCGTCTGTTATTTGTTAGGGATAGAGACTCCTGTTCAACTGCAGCGAGATCCGATGCTAGGAAAGTTGTTCGAAAATCTTGTTTTGTTAGAAGCCCTGAAAAGCAGATTAAATAACGGCTTAGAGCCGAACCTGTATTTTTTCAGGAACAGCAATGGGCTGGAAGTGGACCTGATTCTTTCGCGCAAGCAAGGGCTCGATCTATTCGAAGTCAAAAGCGGCAAGGCTTTTGACCAGGATTTCAGCAAACCCATGAAAAGTTTTTCCGAGAAGTACGCAAAGCATCTTTCCCAAAATCCGCCGACAATCGTTTATAGCGGAGACGGCGCGGAATCGTTTATGGGAACTCGCTATGAAAACTTCAAGTCTGTTGGGGGCTTGTTCTGCGAAAGAGAGGAAAAATTTAGGCTACAGTTTAAACACTGATGGCCCAGTTTTTAATTCGATATTCGTCAAATATTGTCGGTTGCAAAAGCGACTAATACAAATTGGCTACACATTTAAAAAAATCGGCCAATCCTTTTTTGGGTCCAGTTTTTCATTTGTACGTTCGCAAAAGAGCTTTTTCTTTTGCGGCAATACGGTAACTTTCGCAAGCCTTCTGAATCGTCTTCGCATGAATCCACGGTGAAAGTTTTTTCTTTTGAATATAAGGCAGCGCCACGTTCCATTGTTTTGCAAGTGCCGTGGCAAAGTACCAGGCGACGACCATTTGAACGTAATAACGGTCGGCACCTTCAAAACGGTTTTCATCCACAGTAGCGACGCGCTTCAAATGTTCCTCGCGAAAGCGCTCGTCTAAAAAGAACGCCATCAGCATATTCACGCCGAAGCGCACCGTGTAAGCCTTATCGGACTTGAGCCATTCCAAAGCTTTCGATTCAAAACGGGTCGTATCCTTTAAAAGCGCCTTAGGAGATTTTCCGTCGCAGACCGCCCAGTTATCGATATACGGCAAAAAGCTTTCCACCTGCCGCAAGCAGGTTTCAAAGTCGCAAATCTTTTCCACGATGAACAGGTGAATCTGATTTTCTTCAAAGTACCGGTGCGGAAGGCTTTGCAAAAACTCTTCCACTTCGGCGGGCGAAGCGTTTTTCGAAAACTCCTGGGCGAGTTTCCGAAGTGTTGGCACGCGGACTCCGATAAAAGTTTTTGGGTCAATGCCCGGAAGCAACGCCGTGTGAAATTCACGGTACTTCAAATCCTGTTCCGCAAGCAAACGTTTTTCAAGTTCCGTCCGCGTCATCCGTACCCTATTCAATACAAATTAATTATCTTCCGTACTCGAAGCGTTCAGTTTGATATCCGGCAAGTCCTTCACGTACACGGTAAAGCTCCAGCCCGCAGCAGGGCCCGTCGGAGTCCAGGTGAAGTCAAGCTTCCAGCAATGCAAGGTTCTATCGAAAGTAAATTCATGGGTTGCAAAACGGCCTTCCGTGTAACTGTAGCGCGTCGAATATGTCATTGACCAGTTGGGCGTCGGATGCAAAGACGCGGAAATTCCTGTAGAATGCGAAATGTTGTCCTTGAAAACCTTTTTACCGACGCGCGTACTGGAGAACGAATAGCGGTAATCGAGACTCGCCGACCAGGAATCCTTCTGGTACTTTCCCATTTGCGAAGCAAGGCCCGAGTTAAAGTCACCCGACCAGTTGAAACTCTTGGAAAGATCGTAAGCCCAATAAGTCAGTTCCGGGAAGCGGACCTTATTGGGATCCTCTTCATACTTGTGATAAACACTGTGACGGGTGCGAATGGTGAACATGTAATTCGGGAGCACCTGAAACCCAAAGCTCGAATTGATGTCCGACCAATGGAGAGAATCTGCGGCAAAGTTGTAAGACGTCGAATGCGAAGTCGTAATCAGGCGGCGGGTGCCGTAAGTATCTTCCGTTTCCGTTGTATCCTTGCCGTCTTCCGAAGCCTTCTTTTGCCCAAGCGTTTTCAAATACTTGATATCGAAATCGTTCGAAATCGAGAAGCCGAGCGATTTCTGTTCAATCTGGTAAGGCGTCTGGCCAAGAAGCGGGTGCTTCACAAAGTACTTGTTCGTGTCGAGTTCCGGCGCATAGGTGTACGAAATACTCGGAGAAAGCACATGGCGCACACCGGTAAAGCGTCCGATATTTGGCATCCAAATTCCATACAGCTTAGTATCAGCGGTCAAACTGTAATTGTGGTTGTAAAAGAATTCACCATATTCATCGTTTTCCGGATTCCAACCGCTACGCTGCTTGCGGTACTTTGCAGAATCTTCCGGATTGATCCAGCGGTTGCCCGTCCACATGCCGGTGAAGGTAGCCTTCGGTGTCAAGTTAATCACATCAAAGAGAGATGCGGAATAGTCCACAGAATACGTTCCCGTGTAGCCCGTATACCAGACGGCGGTATCGATATTCCGCACCGTATCTGCTGCGATGACTTCATAAAGGTTGAAACGGTTCGAGAACGAGTAATTGAACTTGTCTAGCCAGGATTCTTCCGAAGCGACTTCATCATCGTCGTCTTCAAAATCAAAAAGCTGACCGCTCATGCGGTACTGGATGTCCGGGATCTGGCGTTCCTTGTATCCCGTCGTCAAGTTGTAGTTCTGCAAGAGTTTCACCGTCAAACTCTTGTTCGATCCGAACTTGCCCGAATACGTCATCTGGGCGTTTGCCTGCTGATCCAAGATCGTTTCCGCATCGGTACCGTTATCCTGGCGAACGCTCTGGTCCGAAACAAAAGAACCTGTACCGGAAAGGGTATGTTTTCCGTCGGGCGTCAAATTCTGATTGTGGTTAAAGCGAATGTCATATCCACTGTTTGCAAAATCAAACTGTTCAAGGTAACTCGTATAAGAAATGTTTCCGTCCAAATGGTAGCGCCATTTATAGCGGATCGATTCCGAAAGAGTCGTCTTTTCAAAGTTGGCCGAAGAGCCTTCGATCACATCGGCCGAAGTCGTCGCGTCCCAGTAATCGTTCGGCGCATAGTAAAAGCCCACATTCTTGATGTAAAAACCCTGGACCTGGTCACCGCCGAACTTAGGCGTCAAAAGTCCGGAACGCCTACCGCTCTTGAGCGGCGCCACGATCATCGGAAGCACCGCCACCGGAACATCCGCAATGTTCAGCACGACAGGTCTTGCCGTCACACTTTCCTTCGGCTTCACCACCATGCGTCTACCGTAGAAGTAATAATGCTGGTGCGTCGTATCGTCACAGGTACTAAAGTCGCCGCGGGCAATCAAAAGTCTTGTATCCGGAAGGCGGCGAACCTCCACGCCGTTTAGCTGATTGTTGTCCTGGAAGGTCGTCGCATAATAGATTTCCCCCACTCGGGACTTCATATTGTACTTCATGCGATAACCTGCAAGCGACGGATTCTTGGTTTCACGGAGCACCGGATTTCCGCTTGCCTGCAAAACCTGATCTTTTTGATTAAAAAGGATCGTATCCGCATCGAGAGTCGCCGTGCGATATTTCAGCTGCGCCTTATCGTTCAAATTGAATGTGGACGTTCCCACGTCATACTGCAAATCAACCGCATGGTATTCCACCGTATCGGTTTTTGTCGTATCGTTTGAAGATCCGAACCAATCGCCATCCGTCGTATCCGTCTCTGTGGAATCAGCGGGATCGGGCCTTTCCGGCAAATCAATTGGCGTCATTTCTTGCGCCGAAGCGAAAGACGAAAAAACAAGTGCGAGCCAAAACAAGCACTCTAGAATTCTTCGCTTCAACGTGTTCTTCATCACACGGCAATTATAGAAAAGGAAAAGCTCCTGTTTTACCAGGAGCCTCTTCTAAAAAGCCTTAGAACAGACTATGTCAAAAGAACTTAGCGGAGTTCCGCTGCCACTGCGGAAGCGGCACCGTTCTGTTCAATGTGAACAATGTAACGGCCGGAAGCCGCATTCTTGCCGTCCCATGCGAGGGACTGCGAACCGGCCTTCGCATCTTCCTTCAAAAGGCGAGCGGCTACTTCACCGTTCGCATTCACAATGCGCACCACGGTAGAGCCTTCTGCACGCAGGTTGATCGCGACCTGTTCACGGTCAAAGGCGTTCAAAGAGCCCGCGACACGCACACTGCGGTTCTTCACCTGCGGAGCGACTTCTTCTTCAGCCGTTTCCACGGAGACCACGGAAAGATCGGAAGAAGAAACCTTCATTTCTTCCTTCACCACGTGACCATGCTGCATCACCGAAAGAAGCTTCTGATTCCTGGAAAGATTTTGAGAAGCGACTTCCGCAATTTCGTCCGAGGAATAGCTGTTCTGATTTTCGCCATACCAAGCTTCTACTTTGGACGCATCCACGTCGTTCACCGAAATATTTGCACGGCGAAGCGTTACTGTAAAAGTTTCCTTTTCACGGAGTACGGAAAGTTCCACAGGTCTTCCGACCGTTCCGCGGAGCACTTCCTTCGAAGCATCGATATCGTTACCGGCTATCGAAACACCGTCCACGGCAATAATGCGGTCTTTTGATTCAAGACCCGCTTCTGCTGCCGGAGAACCCGGAATCACGTCCGAAACGAGAACGCCTTCGTTCACCGCATAAATCGTAACACCGATACCGCCAAAATTTTCACCTGCCATAGCTGGCAAAGCAAGCATGGCCGCAAATAAAGAAGCGTTTACAAAACTTTTCATAGATTTCCTCGCTGAGATATACCTTAAATATATAATAAAACGAGTTAAATTGAATACATCATTATTCCCATATAATAGACTTCCGGTTCAGGAAACTCGAATTCGAAAGCCGCCGTCATCGAAAACCGCCTTATACGCTTCTGGTCACTCAACTAAGCTCTAAGCACTAAGCTCTAAGCTCTAAGCTCTAAGCACTAAGCTCTGAACCCCTCACTCCTCGTACTCGTATTCGTCTTCATCCGAGTCGTCGTATTCTTCATATTCGTCGTTTTCGTTCGGCAAAATGATGAGTCCGAGCGTCACCGGTTCGCCCTTTTCGTCCAAGAAGCCCTCCAAGTAAAGGGTCGTCGAAAGGCGGATCAGGCGAAGGTCCATCATCGTTCCGCCGTCGTGAACACTTTTGGAACCATACGGGATGAAGAGAAATTTTTTGCGCACAAATTCAAATCGGTTTTCGTCAAAGTTCCAACTCCAGCTCGTTTTGCCGTCTTCGGAATCTTCGTAATCGCAGACTTCCTTGTCGATGTCGCATTCAAAGGAAGCGTTGCCCTGGTAACGCTTGTTCCATTCCGTGCTAAAAGCGCAGGTCTTAATACTGTGTCCACCGTTCACTTTGGAATTCAACTTGTCGTTGATCGTAACGATGTCCATCTTTTCGTTCTTCACCTGGTTCCAGACGTCGCGCAAAATAATATAGCTTTCAATGCCCTTGGGGCAGTTGCCCGTGCGATTCACTTCTTCGTGGGTCGCTAAAAGCTTTTGCTGCAAATCGATGTCCACCGCCATCGGAATTTCGACTTCCTTGATTTTTTCAATCACCTTGCGCGGAGGAACGGCAATAATCTTGTCGTCCTTTTTCACCAGGTAGCCGAGTTCATCGCGGACCATGTTCAAGCACTGTTGCACGTGAATGCCCACGGTATTCGACGCGGCACTCACAAAGTCCACGCCGATTTCCAAATTCCATTCGCCAGCCTGAGACGTATTCTTGTCGAGCTTGCAGTAAGCTTCTTCACGGATACCGTCGATGTAAATGATCTTCGCCTTGAGCTTCGTGAGCATTTCGCCTTCTTGGTCCAGGCGTTCTAAGCTCCAAAAGTTCGGATTCTGGCGCAAAAGTTCGGAAAAAGCCTTGTCACCGTCCAATGCAGGCAACAACGAATCGTTCCGCGCATTCTTTTCTTGCAAAAGTACAGAATATTCCGTCGTAATATCTGGATTGTTAAAAAGCGAATGCGTCGCCGCAAAAGCGGAAACCGCGCCCAAAGTCATTACTGCCAAAGTCAAAAATCGCATCGTCTATCCTACAATCAATTTGCACCGAGAAGCTTCTGAACTCCCCAGTTTGCCACATACAGCAAAACGCTAAAGAGAATAATCGTCGGTCCCACAGTCAAGTTCCACACATAAGAAACCACAAGTCCCGCAAGCGAAAGCACCACCGAGAAAAGGCACGAAAAAAACATCATCTGCTTCAAATTTTTGGAATAACTCTGCGCTACATAAGCGGGAATCGTCAGAAGCGCAATCACAAGAATTAAGCCCACTGTCTGTACCGCCATCACCACCGTGCAAGCGATCATCGCCATCAACAACATATACAGGCGAAACACCGGAATTCCACGCACACGGGCAAATTCCGGATCATGCGACACAGCAAGAAACTGTCTAAAAAAGAACGCGGATACCGCTAAAATCAAAGCGGTCAAAATGCCCATGCCCCACAGAAGTTCATGCGGCACAGTCAAAATGCTGCCGAACAGAAAGCTCGTCAAATCGCCGCTGTAACCGGGCGTTAAATCCGTAAGAATCACACCGGCCGCCATACCCGCCGCCCAAATCACGTTGATCAGCGTATCGGAACGTTTGCGGTCGATCCAAGTCAAATATCCCATCACGAGCGCACACACAAGCGCCATACCGAGCGCACCGAGCATCGGTGAAAATCCTAAAAAACAGGCAAGCCCTATTCCACCAAAAGAAGCGTGCGCCACACCGCCCGCCGTCCCCGCGATTTTATTCACCACCACATAGGATCCCATGACCCCGCAAGAAATTGCAACGAGAACCGCCGCGATAAAAGCGTTCTGCATAAAATCCATGGAAAGCATTTCTTGGAGCATAAGCCTTAATTTAGAAAATCGGAACTTAGCCGAGTATTTTCAAAAGATCCATCAGGTCCGGAATGCGGAAATCCGTAAAACTGCCGTTTTCTTCGGATATCGGGTTCACCCACACCGTTTTCCAGCCGCGGTCATGCGCCGGGCGTAAATTGTGCAATGCGTCGTCGAGCAGCACAATCCGACTCGGATCATCGCCTTTTTTCCAAACTCCGTCGTATTCAAGAACCTTTTCCATCGTTTCGTAGGCGCTCACCTGCGGTTTACCGTCCCAGTTCATGTCTTCCAAGCCCACGATGCGTTCAAAGCAGTCGAGGATTCCCATTTTAGAAGAGCCTTTACGACTCCAGTCGGAACGCCCATTTGTAAAAATGTATTTAGGACCTTTGAGGATTTCGAGCAAAGCTCTCTTCTGCGGCGCAAAGTTCGGGTAAACGAGAGTTTCGGGCTGATGGATAAAGTCAAAGAAGTCGTTCGGCGTAACCCCGTACACGGCGCGAAGCCCTGCCAAAGTGGTACCGTATTCCTTCCAATAGCGCTTGCGAATTTCTTGAGCGTGATCGTAATCGATGTTCGCCACCTGCTGCACGTACAGCGCAATGCGACGGTCGAGCGAATTCAAAACAGCACGTTCCGATTCCGCGTAAAGCGTCAGATCATAATCAAACAGCCAAATGCGATCCGTATCGTTTGAAAGAATCATTGCACAAGACCGCTGATTTGACGTGCAAGGTAAGAAGCGTAATTGTCCGTCATGCCGCTCACAAAATCGAGCACCTGGTGATAGGCTTCAAGCGGTGTCACCGTCTGGCCGATTTTCGCCTGGCCAATCAAGCGCACAATGCGAGACGCACGGTAAGAAGATTCGCCGTACTTACGAAATTCATAGACACCGCTCACAAAGGCGTCAAGCACCGTGCTGAGCGTCGTATAGCTACCGACTTCAAGCTCCGTTTTTCTGCGGTCCGGGTAAATGCGCTCCCGGCCAAGGCGCTTTGCCACACGAATACCATCCACCGCATCGGCGTCCGCCAAATCAAGCAACGAACCCTTGAGTTCCCCGTTCATGATTTCTTCATAATGGATAATGAAGGCGCGGACCACGGCATCAATCAGGTTCTGAATGGCAAGTCCGCGCACGCTCGAAAGGAAGTCGCGGAAGTTCTGACCGTTTTCATTGTATTCACGGTCTATGTCCACCTGCGGGCCGCAGAGATATTCGAACATGTTGCGTACATCGGCAAACTGCAAAATGCCGAGTTCAATCGCATCTTCCACGTCCAAAATGCAGTAGCAAATATCGTCCGCCGCTTCCACGAGATAGCTCATCGGATGACGCATCCAAATGCCATTTCCGACTTCCGGAATGCCGAGCACATTTGCCATTTCACGGTAATCATCCGCTTCGGTCTGGAAAAGGCTCGTCGGAATGCCATAGCAGGCAAGGCGCGGATACTTCATCATCGATGAAACCGTCGGGAATGTAAGGCGCATGCCACCGTCTAAAAAGTGATATTCGAGCTTCGAAAGAATACGAACGCCTTGCGCGTTGCCTTCGAAGTTTTCAAAGTCCTTCATTTCGCGGTCGCTAAACTCCCTGAGCGGTGCGGATTCGCGGTTTTTGCGGAACCAGTCGCGGATAGCCGCTTCCCCGGCGTGACCGAACGGCGGGTTTCCAATGTCATGCGCCAAGGCGGCGGACTGGGCAATCGTTCCGAGAAGCGAGGCGTTAAAATTCCTGGGAAATTCTTTCGGCATTTCGTTGAACACCGAAATGGCAAGGCTGCGCGCGACGCTCGAAACTTCGAGCGAGTGCGTTAAGCGGCTGTGAACGTGATCGTTGACAGAGAACGGGTGAACCTGGGTTTTACGGCCCAGACGACGGAAAGCCGTCGAAAAAACGATACGGTCAAAATCACGATGAAAGTTGGAACGGTTCGGGTCACGGCTTGCCGGGTGACCGTAGCGCGTTGCAGAAAGAAGAGTTTCCCATTTCAGAATCATGCGTCAAAAATAGCAATCCAAGCTTGACCGCGTGATTCATCAGGCCTTTTCCGCTGCCCGAGCCGAACATAAAAGCGAGCGCAACCAAACGTCTTTAAAATTTCTTGTGCAGCACCTTCAATTCTTGATTTCGACTGAATCTTTTTTCAAGTCATCCTTTTCAAATCCGCCTAAATTCCTGCGCCACCGCTTGAATTCGAGCCTGCAATCGCCAAAGCCGTTTTCATTTTCGTCGTTTGTTCCTCTTCCAAAAACTTAAAAAACAGACCACCCAAACATCGCCCAAAACAAAAGCGCTAAAAGCAACGAGCAGGTTCGCCGAAAATCCGTAACTGTGCAAACCGACCCCCAGCAAATTCACCCCGAACAGGCAAAAGGCGATGACAATCAAAAGAAGCGAAGAAAGCACTTCGAGCGTCTTCGGCTTCACAAAATTTTGAGCCTTCAAGTGGATTACCACGAGCACCCAAATGAGCACGAGCAAAGCCCCATTTTCCTTCGGATCCCAGCCCCAAAAACGTCCCCACGCGACCTCTGCCCAAAATCCGCCAAGCAAAGTCCCAAGCGTCGAAACAGCAAATCCCACGCCCAAAGTTCCAAACAAAAGCTTTTGCAAGCTCACCGAAACTTCCCCGCCAAACGCCCGTTTTGCAAGCATCACGTGCGCAAGTAAACTCGCAAGAATCAGCCCGCAAAACCCGACCGCAATCGTAAACACGTGCATCGAAAGCCAAAACGAAGAATTCAAAATCATCGCGACCGCGCCAAAGGGATCGCCCGCAAGCGCCGAACGCATCACCAAAAAGAGCGCAAGACATATCCCCGAACCGCAAGTGAGCAACGGCTTTACGCGCCCCTTCGCCGAGACCGCCACCGCAAAAATCGAAACGCCAAGCACAAGCGCAAGGAGCATCTCATAAAGCGTCGTCAGCGGAACCCGATTTTCCACAATTCCACGCCAAAGAAAAATGCCCGCACAGCCGAGCGAAACGATCGACTGCATCACCAAAGCGGCCTTCCACGCCCACGATTTCCATAGGGCAAGGAGCGAAAGTCCAAACGCCATGCACACAAAAATCCAAACACAGAACGGCAAATTCCAGTTCAAATAAGCCCGTTCCGCAAGCAACTGTCTAAGCGAAGTGGAAGAAAGCTCTTGCCTCGGCACAGAAATTCGCCAACAAAAGCCTTGCACTTGAAGCGAATCAAACAAATCCAGAGCGTAATCCAAGCGGGAAAGCTCGTGCGTCTGCGGATGGGAATCATCCCTTTCCGCGTACTGCTTTAAGAGCGAACGGCTTTCTTCAAAATCACTGCGCTTGAACTCCCGCCGTGCCGGATCCAAGTGCAAAATTTCGACCGTCATGGAACGGTTCACCCGAAACACATTCAACGAGTCCGCAGAGCCGTCTACAATTTTCTGCAATAGCGTCTGTGGCTTGAGTCCCGCACACTTTTGTTTTTCGCATAGCGCATTTGCCACCGCATTTTCTAGGGAATTCAGCGGACGCACGCGACCTTCAAAATTCACAAATTCAGGCAGGGCAAAGTTTTCCTGTGCAGCAAGGAGCTGCCACATCCAAAGCAACACGAACGAGAGCGTTCGAAGGTTCATCGTTTACGCCCTCCAAAAACCGCCACTCCATGCCAAACAAGCCCCACAAGCAGCATCACTGCAAACAAAAAAGGCGCAAATGCAAAAGGATCCCGCTTGACAAAAAAACGCACGACTTTCTTTTGAGGCGTTATTTCAAAGGTTTCCCCAAAGTACATCGTGTAAGGTCCTATCGTCTGCGGCACGTTCAACCCCGTGCGGATTGTATCCACACTGCCCAACGGCAACACCGTACAGCTCACCGAATCCGCATCCAAAATGGCAAACGAAGCGCCTACCGTTGAATCGATCCACACCTCCGAGCCGACAAGTCCAAACGCCTGGAACGATTCCCGCGTTTGGGAACCCGCAAAACTCCCTGCGATCAAAATCAAAATGGAAAAGTGTACAAGCAGCATCCCAAATTTTCGGACGGAATGCGACAGGCGGAAAATACAGGCGAAAAGAAGATGGATAAAGAGAAGGACAGCGAGCGACTTGAGCGCCGGAAACGGCAAAATGCCTGCCACCCAAAGGATCCAACTGTCAAAAAAACGGGAAACCCCTAAATCCAAGCCAGCACGAGCTTCAAAAAGCGTTCCCCAAAAAACCAATGCAAACAGGGCGATCAAAAGGATCATGCCGAATTGCAGGGAGCCCAAAAAGCGTAAGGCGTAAAGGATTCGTTTCACGCTCTAAATTTAGACAAAATTCCATTCTCTATAAGGGCAAGCTTTTCGTAAGGTATTTTTAAAAAGTTTTTTTACGAATTTTTAAAATTAAAGTAATTTTACAAGGTACTCACAACATGGGTGTTCTGATGGATTTTCAAAATAATACAACAATGACTTACGACCAGATGAACTCCATCTGGAACTTTAATTGCAGCGATCCTTTTTCGATTCTCGGCATTCACGCCTTGGAAACCGACCGCGGACTCAAGACCGTGATTCGCGTATACTTGCCGGGCGCCGCCTCCATTCGCGGAGAATCGGTCGAACCGGAAATCATCTACGGTCAAGCAAACTTTGAAGAACCGGCAGAAGAAGTCCAGATTGGTAAAAAAAAGACCGCAAAGAAGAATGCGAAGTCTGCAAAGACATCCAAAACCGCAAAAACGGCAAAGACCGCCAAGACGAGCTCTAAAAAGGCTTCCGTGGAAGATGACGCCAAGACTCTCGCTTTTGATTTTGTCCGCATCGATAACTCGGGATTCTTCGAAGCCGTACTCGACATGGAATTCCAGCCGTTCTTCTACAAGCTTCACATTACGCTTGAAAACGGCATCCAGTACACGGTTGTCGATCCTTATGCATTCCTTCCGGTTCTCACGGACTTTGACTGCCATCTAATCAAGAACGGTACGCATTACGAACTTTACAAGAAGCTCGGTGCAAACATTGTGCGTCACCAAGGCTTTAACGGTGTGCAGTTCGCCGTTTGGGCTCCGAATGCCAAGAGCGTTTCCGTCGTCGGCAACTTCAACAGCTGGGACGGCCGTCGTCATCCGATGCGCATGATAGGTTCCTCGGGCATCTGGGAAATCTTCATTCCGGATCTTGGCGAAAACGAACTTTACCGTTTCGAAATTCACGCCCAGGACGGTCGCCTGATCACCAAGTCCGACCCTCTGGCAAAGCTCAGCGAAATGCGTCCGGCTACGGCAAGCGTTACCACTCACCTCGAAGGTTACGAATGGAACGACAAGCTCTACATGGACACGCATTACGCAACCCGTGTCTTCGGTGCTCCGATGAACATTTACGAAGTGCACGCCGGTTCCTGGGAACGTGACCCGAGCAATCCGGACCGCTTCCTCTCCTGGAACGAACTCGCCGACAAGCTCATTCCGTATTTGAAGGAAATGGGTTATACGCATGTGGAATTCCTTCCGATCATGGAACACCCGCTCGATGAATCCTGGGGTTATCAAGTCACGGGTTACTATTCCCCGACCAGCCGTTTCGGTTCGCCGGATGAATTCCGCCGCTTTGTGGACCTTTGCCACCAGAACGAAATCGGCGTGATTCTCGACTGGGTTCCAGCACACTTCCCGAAGGACTCTTATGCTCTCGGCCGTTTCGACGGTACAGCCTGCTATGAACACGCTGACCCGCGTCAGGGTGAACATCCGGACTGGGGCACCTATATCTTTAACCTCGGTCGTAGCGAAGTTTCGAACTTCCTCATTGCAAACGCCATGTACTGGCTCCGTGAATTCCACTGCGACGGCCTCCGTGTGGATGCCGTGGCAAGTATGCTCTACCTCGACTACGGTAAGCAAGACGGTCAGTGGATTCCGAACAAAGACGGCGGAAACATCAACTACGACACTCTCGAATTCCTGAAGCATTTGAACAGCATCATGGGCCGTCTCGCTCCGCACGCGATTCTCATCGCCGAAGAATCGACGAGCTTCCCGTGCATCACGCGTCCGCCAGAACGCGGCGGTCTCGGCTTCCATTACAAGTGGAACATGGGCTGGATGAACGACTTCCTTTCTTACATGCACCACGAACCGGTGCACCGGAAGTATCACCACAACTTGCTCACCTTCAGCATGGTGTACGCCTATTCCGAAAACTTCATTTTAGTGCTGAGCCACGACGAAGTCGTTCACGGCAAGGGTTCCATGTTGAACAAGATGCCAGGCGACAACTGGCAGAAGTTCGCCAACCTCCGCCTCGCCTACGCTTACCAGTTCGCCCATCCGGGTAAAAAGCTCAACTTCATGGGCAACGACTTTGGTCAGTACCGCGAATGGAACGAAAAGCAGTCCCTCGACTGGCACTTGCTCTCTTGGGAAACGCACGGCAAGTTGCACGAAATGTTCAAAACGCTTTCGCACATTTACAAGGACGAAAGTGCCATGTGGGAAGTCGACCACGCACCGGAAGGATTCGAATGGATTTCTTGCGATGACGCCGACAGTTCCATCGTTTCGTTTGTCCGCCGTGACGCACACGGTGCGATGATTCTCTGCGCCTTCAACTTCACCCCGGTTCCGCGTACTCCGTATCGCATCGGCGTTCCTGCACGTGGCCGTTGGAAGGAAATCTTCAACTCGGATTCCGAAATGTGGGGCGGTGGTAACATCGGCAACGCGGGTGAAATCCGTTCCGAAGATATTGGCTGGCAGGGTCGTCCGTGGAGCGCGAACATTCAGCTTCCACCGCTCGCAGCCGTTTTCTTCAAGTTCGTCGGCGAATAAGCCTTAGCGACTTTCCAAACAAAAATCCCGTCCATTCGAACGGGATTTTTGTTTGGAAAAAATTTCAAAAAATTGATTTCTCTTTTACTTTTTAAGCTCCACGCGAAACACGTCCGAAGCGGAAGTTCCGTAGAAAACGACCTGATCGAGCCAAATGTCCGCAGATTCCGTCACAAGGAAGTTGATCGTCTTGATATTTGCGGCAATGCTTGCCCAGGTCGCATCATCCCCTGGAACAGCGGCGACCTGCGTCCATTCTTCTGCAGAAGGAATGTCGAATTCCATTTCCCAAATCAGGGATTCCAAATCCGCATCCATTCCGGCGAACTGCATAAAGACGTGCCCCGAGCCTTTCACGTAGAACGTCACACTGTCGACCTTCGAAAGATCGTAACCGTGCAGGCTGTCTTCAGAAGGCGGCGTTCCAATATTAAAGCCGACAAGCGCATACGGATTCTTGGCTGTCGAATCCATCGTGAAAGTTTCGTGCAGGCTCTTGTTCCCCGCATAAGCATCTTCCCGTGTCAAGCCGTGTTCCGGAAACGACGGCGAAATGACGCTCGTCGAATCTCCGTAGGTGAACCACCAGCCACTGCCGGTCAGAGCGTAAAAGAGGTTCGTGCCGCGATTGTCTTCAAAGTCGTCAATCAAGACGCTGTCCTTAGACGGCGCGTTCAAAAAGACCACCGTTTCCTCGTCCGAAACAAGCCGGGACTCGTTCCAGTACAAGTAAGACGTCTCTTCTGCGGAAAGGATTGCGTAATCCCCAGCCGGAATTCCTTCAAAGCGAAACGAGCCGTCCGACGCCACCGGGGCCTTGTAACTAGTGCCGTGCAAGTATACTTCCGAAGGAAGTTCCCCATTCTGTGCATTCAACGATCCCGAAAGCCTG
This sequence comes from Hallerella sp., assembly GCF_022776125.1. Classification (NCBI taxonomy): domain Bacteria; kingdom Pseudomonadati; phylum Fibrobacterota; class Fibrobacteria; order Fibrobacterales; family Fibrobacteraceae; genus Hallerella; species Hallerella sp. Next base: position 18,876 of record NZ_JALFIA010000015.1, read on the forward strand.
GCGGGAGCGCGCACCGTATTCACAAGACTCGAATCGCCCGAAGCAAACGCAGAACGGGCAACACCTGCGTCCGAAGAAACTTCGACATGTCCGCCGTAATCCGGGCGCTTTTCAAAATAAGCTGTACCCGTGGAATCGGAAATCGCGCTGTCCTGCACCACGGCAGTCGCACTCACCAGGCGAACTCGAGCGCTCGGAATCGGCATTCCTGCTTCGCCCTGAATCACCACGGCGAGACCGTTTTCGGTTTCATCCCAAATGCCACGCCCTGCAGTCGAATCGTTTGAGCACGCGCTTAAACCGAACGCGCCAAGCGCGCCGCAAAGCATCGATGTCCAAGCGAGACTTTTCATTTCTTTGCAACCTTTGTAAACGCCACCGGGAAAAAAGCAGAAGCGAGCCGCATCACACGATCCGGATTTTCGACCTTTTCCACTCGGGCGCGGATTTCATCCCTTGCTGTACTTAAAATAGCAAGACAATCGCGGAAAGCGTCAGCATCGAGCGCCATATTGATCACATTTATATCCCGAAGCTCTTTTGTATGTAATTCAAGGCTCTGCATGGCAAGTTTCATCGATTCCGACTGATACGCGTGCACTTGTAAATTTTTATAAGCAGAGCCCGTAGTGAGCTTCAGATCGGTCAACGTCCAAAAGCCTTCCTCGTCGCGCTTCGCAAGGCCAAGCGTTTCGAGCAACTGAACAGATTTTTTGGCGATATCCGCAGAAATCGGCGGAGATACCATTTGACCGAGCGATTCGTAATCGTCCTTGACGCGGACAAAGCCTAGCAAGGTGCGAATGACGCTGTAATACCATTTGGAATAAAGTTCGAGCTGCGTATCTTGCAGTTTACGACTTTTAGACCCCCGCAAGGCAAGAGTTTCTGCAAAAAGACGACGTGTTTCGGATTCTCGACGGGAACGTCCGAGTTCCACAAGCTTCGTAAAATATTCCGCTTCACGGCCTTCGAGTTTTAAGTATTCCAAAAAACGCGGTAAAGCTTTTTTAGAAATGTGAAGTTGCTTTTGCAGAATGCGAAAAACCTGGCTCTGGTCGAGCCCCACCCCTTCTCCAAATACCTTATAAGAATACCACGGCGAAACCGCCTTCCGATGGTCGAAATAGGCCAATAGATATTCCCGGTAATCTAAAAAGTTAAAAAGCGAAAGCTTTTCCATCTGTGTATCCAAAAATCACTTCTCCCATAATTTACACAAAAAAATTCGCCTCGCCATAAACAACCGGATAAAGGTTTTGCAAAGAATTTTGCAATTTCGCCCAAAACCGATTTATATTCATAAAAGACAACACCTTAACAGGGGAAAAATATGGCACTGAAAAAAGCGACAATCACCCAAAAGACCACCGCAAAGAAGGCTACAGCGACCAAAGCCTCTCCCAAAAAGACCAGTATCAAAAAGACTGCAACACAAAAAAAGACGGCTATCAAGAAGACCGCCGCTAAAAAGACCTCAGCGAAAAAGACCATTAAAAAGGTAAAGCCGATCACGATTCTCGAAAAGGCGGCGACCGACGATGCTCTCGACTACATCAACGCAGCCTGCGAAGCTCTCGCAAACAAAGGCGACATTTCGCCCAAGTCTCTCCAGGAATTCGCCATGCAGATGTTTGCATTCGGCGTTTCTTCAGGCGCAAGCGTTGCAATGCTCGACCGCTTTAGCGAAATGGAAGATTACCTTTCGCTCTAATGCAAAATGCAGTGCAAATTTTGAAAAATTTTGCTTAGGAGAAGCCTGGATTTCGGTCCGGGCTTTTTATTTGATTTTTTCGGCCCAGGTTTCAAGCTTTTCAGCGGTATAAACGCTCTTTCCCATTTGAAGCATCTGCTCCAGTTCCCCGCCGAGTTCCAGAATTTCCTTTGGGGAAATCGTCGAAGACGTTTTGGAAACGAGAAAGTCAAAGGCTAAAAATTCCGAGGCATCCGGGTCTAAAAATTTTTGCAAAACCTCTGTCACGTTCCGCTGTTTTTTGAGCAGGGAGCGGCGTGCAAAAGCGTAAACGCCTGTTTCGTGGAGCAGCAAAAGTTCAAAGCGTTCTAAGCCGCGTTCCTTGGGAATCACGGCGTTCAACAGAATGCGGTAATAGCGGCCGTCTACGGAACAAGCCTCGCTCACGGCGCGTTCTAATGGATTCTGCGAAACGACTTTTTGGGTAAAAACCTGTACGGAAGTCTCCTTCTGCGGACGCCTGAACATTTTCCAAAGCACAGAACAAAGGAATACAAGCAACGCAATCAAAAATAACGGAGCCATCATGAATACCAATATACAATCTTTGACTATTATTTAGGCATGCAGATTTTTTTGAAGCTCTTCATTCGCGATTACGAAAAAGCGAAGACGGCTCTCCGCGTAAATCTCATCAACGGAGATCCGCAGTACGTGCACACGTGGAATTCGATTGATTTTCTTTCACAGTCCATCGATTCTTATCCGCGCGAAGTCTTGAAGGTATGGGCAGAGGTCGGCGAGAATTTTGACATGGAATCCTTTGAAACCCATGCGAAGGAACTTTCCCAGATTCTCGGCTGCCTCGTGGAAACTTCGAACGGTTTTTATAAGAACGGAGAATTTACAGGGAAAGCCTTAGAACTTTCTCCCTGTGATATTTTGGCCGCCGTTGTCGATTTTCGCAAAATAAACCTGCAATTCTGCATCGACAAGCACTGCAACGGGTAACTATTCCCGTTCCGCGTGACGCTCTTTTTTCAAAGCGTACATGCGTTCATCGGCTTCGTGCAGAATTTCATCATAGCTGCGCGTTCCATCCGTTTTAGAAATGCCGACGCTCACCGAAACGTGCAAGCCACCCGATCGGAACAAAGACATCACCTTTTGGTTGAGCAATTCACAAGCGGTCGCCATGTTTTCTTCTGATATCGGCTTTTCCAAAATCACGGTAAATTCGTCGCCACCCATACGAGAAATAATTCCTGTCGGGAAACATTCCTGCATGAACTTAGCAGAGTTCTGTAAAATTTCGTCCCCACGGCGATGTCCGTACTTGTCGTTCACCTCCTTGAAGTTATCGAGGTCCATGTACAAGAGTGTCATCGGACGTTTCGCGTTATTCTTCATGAAGTCTTCAAAATAACGGCGATTGTATAGCTGTGTCAGCGCATCGGTATTCGCCGCATTCAAAATCATCGTTTCGAAATTGCGCGCGATCGTCACATCTCGAAGAATGACAAAATAGCCGGAAACATTCTGGAAGTAGTCGATGATTTCCTGTTCGATAACGATGAAGTGATGATCCTTGTTGCCGATCTGGAGCACGTATTCATGTTCGCGGGAATTCGTTTTCAGGTTTTCGCTGTCATCGCTGACCTGCGTCATATTCCTCTCAAGCCACAGGTGGAAATCGAAATCCTGAATCTTAGCCTTATCGATGCCTACGAGTTTCCTAAAGCAGTCGTTCATCTTCAAGGTTTTCCAGTTCACATCGCAAAGGATTAGCGGGAACGGAATGTTTTCCACCAGAATGGAAAGTTCAAGTCCCATATTACCGAAGTCCGTCACGTCCTTGGCAACGCCGACCGTACCTTCGATGTTGCCGAACATATCGTACAAGGGGGTCTTGTAAGTCTTGAGCTGCTTCATGCCCTCGCTTGTCTTGAGCGGTTCGTCGAAAATGCAGGTTTTTCCCGCATTCATGGTGTCCGTTTCGGATTCCATGCAAACGAATTCGCCCTTCTTGTATTCCTCTTCGGAGATATCCCAGATGTAATAATGTCCGCGACCGCGAATGTCTTCTTTCGTCTTGTGAACGGTATTGCAAAATTCCTGGTTCACCATCATGTGTGCGCCGATTTTGTCCTTAAACCAGACAAGGTCCGGGACACTGTCTATTGTGCTCTTGAGCAGATTCTTGTAATGCCATGCGTCAAATTCCGACTGGAAATGCTTGAGCAATTTTTGAAAACGCGCGCGTCGCATTTCCGCTTTTTCGTGGAGCGGCCAAACGTTTAACAAGCCATCGAAGAAAGTCTCCACCGCCGAGGATTCCCCAAAGAAAATGGCTTCGGAAAGTTTCCGCTTGTTCTGCAAAGAACAACAAGCTTCTTCCGCAGAATCCGTCATCAAGACTTCAAAAGCATCTTCCGATGCCTGATCAAAAGAAATCGAAGTGTCCCACAAAAGAGGTTTTTCAACAGCAAAAGAACCCAATACACTCTTGTCTTCTGCCGAGTTTAAATGCAATGAAAAATTTAGTTTCATAGGCCCTTTCCTTCCCCTTTAAATAACTTTTCAACGATTTGAAGTCAAGATTTTCTATTTTATCAAATTGAAATTAGATTAAAAATAGAGGATTGATACCCAAGAGAGCCTATAAATTTACAGAATTTGGAAAAATTGGGGCGAGAAATTGAACAAGATGGCTCTCGCCATCTTCCTTCCTGCAAAAATGCTTTGGAATCAAAGCTATTCAAAAAGAAGAACCGTTCATGCGGTAAAGCAACTTTCCGTTGTGAACAACTGCATTCCAATGTTTTTTGACTTCTTGAATGCGAACAAAGTTGTTCTGAATCGAAGAATGCAACTTGGACCGAGCAATAGGCCGTGAAATAGAACTTTTTACGTTGTTATCGACAGTTACATCGCCGATAAACAACACCGGTTCCTCGAAACAGTGATAGGCGGAGACTTTTCCATTTGCAAAAGCGATATTTTCCACGTTCAAGAAAACGTGGTAATTTCCATTGTCAAGAGAAGTCGGAACCGAAATATCAAGTTCATGATTTCCGTCAAAAGTCGTCAAGGTATCCCCGCCGGAAATGGAAATTTTCCGGCTGAATACATTTCTAAAATCCAGATTCGGCAGCTCATAATCGAACTCAAAAGGGCAAACATCGAGCATACTCGAATCCATGTTTTGAACAAAGACGACTTTTGCAGCGACTTGACGGGTTAAATTTCCAAAGCCCACATTCTGAATGCGAAGCTTCGCTAAAAAAATTCCATCGTCGCCGATCGTATCGAGAAGTACGGATTCCCTTAAAACATAGCGGTAACCTAAGTGATCGTCGATGTATTTAAAACCGGTAACCGAGGAATCGTATTCAAAGTCCTTACCTTGGAACTTGACGTTTTTCCATGAATCAATCAATTCATGATTCCAGGCGATATTTAAATAACTTGTATGAGTCCGATAACCTTCGTAAGATAAATACTCCGGAGTGTTGATGACCTTGTAACCGGAAGCGGTTGTTAAGGCTTCCCCACCATAAGGCGTGTGAACACTGTATTTTTCGAGCCAGGCGACGCCCTCTTCACGGCAAATCGATGTAGCGCAGTCCGCGCCCCAAGTTCCATAATCGTATTCGGTTCCCAAATAGCCATCGTTGAACATTCCCACGCGGTAAAGCGTATCGCCTTTCGCTTTTGCGATTCTTTGAAACGCATCGCCTTCGATGTAAAAATCTACTCCCCAATTTTCAAATCCCAGCACAGCAGCGGAATAGTTGGCGGTTCTAGTCAGTATTTTTAGTTCAGATGGGGTATTTCGAAGCATCAGATTTACCGCTTCTGCAACACGGGGATAAGTGATGCTCGTATCGCTGTGCATTTCGCCGTATGCTCCGTGCATGCCCATTTCGAGAGCGAGAATCACATCCGTATTTTTGGATAACACAGGCGCAAGCTGCTCCACATGGCGCAACACCCATTTGTGTTCGGGAGTCACATTCCTTCTACCATTAAACCAAGGATCGTAACAAATGCGAACTATCACAAAGCCGCCATGATTACGGACATTGTCAAAAGTGGATTGAAGAGCATTCAAAGCGTCTTCGGTCAAATCTTGCGAAAAGCCCCAAGTCGTATCTCTTTTACCACCCGTGGAATCGATATTTATCCACGCTCGACTGCTAAATTCACTGATATCCGCACGCAAATGCAAAAGCTTGGGAGGATTTGTGACCGCCGTATTTCCGAACGGTTTTAAATGCAGTCCGCGATGATTATAAAATCCTCGATCAAAATTGGAAAGCGTTTGCCGCACATCTGTCGAATCGATTTTCTGCAAAACAAGTCCTGCTGCCCAAAGCGGTAACATTCCCCCAAGCACAAGCAAGATAATCACCCATTTTGCAAAACAAAGGCTCTTTGTCCACATACTTACAATATATCTTTTTTTGCAGAAAACGAGATTCCCGACGCCACAAGGAACGTCGTCGGCTGAAAGTTCCCCAAGAAATATTCATTCGGCTTCACCCGTTCCAGCGAATAGAACGTAGAAGACGCAAAGGCAAAAGCCCACGAAGCCACCGCCGCCGCGTACAAAAAGGCTCTCGACCGCAAATTCAAACCGTAATGCGAAAGGTAAAAGCCTGTCAGGTAAAAACCCGCAAAAGTCGTACAGCCCTGAATGCGAATATTCCTGTACAGGGTAAAATTCGCAAACATTTCAAGCAAATGGTTCGCCATCGGCAGCTACAAGCCGAAGTACATCGCCGTAAAGTTCTCGTTTTTTGAATTCCATCTTATCGATTCCACCCGGAATGACCATCGCCATACGAAATGGAATCGTAGTCATCCAAGGAATCATTTGCCCCGTATGAATGTTTTAAGGGCATTTTTTTACGAGATTTCTTTTGATGAACAGGAGCAGCGCCGTTCTGCGTTGTGACTTTATTTTCGTCTTCATTCGCCATGCAAAAAAAATAAATATTTTTACTCACGAGGTAATATTGTGAAGAATTTGAGTGAGAACATCCAGTACATTGGCGTTGACGATACCGACATCGACTTGTTCGAAGGCCAATACGTTGTGCCTGCAGGCATGGCATACAACTCTTTTTTGATCCAAGACGAAAAGATCGCGGTCACCGATACGGTAGATTTTCGCAAGGTCGCTGACTGGGAAGCTAACCTTGAAAAGGCTCTTGCTGGCCGCAAGCCCGACTACCTGATCATTCACCATTTGGAACCGGATCACGCCGGCGGAATCACGCGCTTTGTGGAATTGTACCCCGAAGTGACAATCGTCGCGAGTGCAAAGGCTTTCGCCATGCTCCCGCAGTTCATGGAACTCCCTGCAGAAACCAAAAAGCTCGCCGTCAAGGATGGCGACACGCTTTCCCTCGGCATGCATACCCTGCAGTTCATTACCGCCCCGATGGTCCACTGGCCAGAAGTCATCTTTAGCTTTGAACAGAGCGAAAAGGTGCTCTTTTCCGCAGACGCCTTCGGCAAATTCGGCGTGTACGACGCCGATCCAGATGACTGGGCATGTGAAGCCCGCCGATACTACTTTAACATTGTCGGCAAGTACGGCGCCCAGGTGCAGGCCGTTCTTAAAAAAGTGGCGCCTCTCGGGGTCCAAACGATTTGCCCACTCCACGGACCTGTTCTCGCCGAAAATTTGGAATATTACTTGGGCAAGTACAACACCTGGAGCAGTTACGTCCCCGAAGACAAGGGCGTTCTTATCGCCTTCACCTCGATTTACGGGCATACCGCCAAGGCTGCCGAAGTCCTTGCCAAGGAACTGGAAACAGCCGGAGTCGAAAAAGTTGTGGTTTCGGATCTCGCCCGCAGCGACATGGCGGAAGTGCTTGAAGACGCTTTCCGCTACGACCGCATGGTGGTCATGGCCCCGACTTACGATGCAGGCGTTTTTCCGGTGATGGAAGAATTCTTGAACCACCTGAAATCGAAAAACTACAGCAACCGCAAAGTGGGCGTTGTCGAAAACGGTTCCTGGGCTCCCATGGCCGCAAAGAAAATGACAGAAGCTCTTTCCGCCATGAAGAAAATTACTTTGTGCGAAACCACGGTGAGCATCAAGAGTGCCCTGAATGCGGATTCCACCGCAGCGCTGAAGCAGCTTGCAAAGGAATTGGTGTAAAGCCTAGGGGTTACTTGCGAAAGCGAGCGCCCCAAACCTTGTGTTGAGTCATATACGGCTTTCTGCAACCGAAGGCAGACTTTCCTCCGGCGACATCTGATTTTTAACCGCATGCGTTTGTGTCGTTTCTTATTTTTTATGCGAACATACACGCTTAAAATTCTCTCTAAGAAGATAAATAATGATACTTGTTCTCATCATGCTTATCGGGCTTCTACTTCTGATTCTCTACACCTATTTCCGTAAGTATTCTCTTCGACAAATTCTACGCATGTGCGGACAAGGCATTTTTACCACAAGAGGAATTCTTCGTTTATTTATAATGCTCGGTATATTGACCGCCTTGTGGCGCGCAAGCGGAACGATTCCTCTTTTAGTCAATTATTCGTTGCACTTGATTCACCCCGAAGCCTTTTTACTCATCGCATTTCTGTTAAACGGTGCCATGTCACTTTTAACGGGTACCGCTCTTGGTACGGCCGCAACGACCGGAGTCATCTGTGCCAGTGCTGGGCACGCTCTCGGGATTTCTCCCTGTTGGACAGGAGGCGCCATTCTTGCCGGGGCCTATTTCGGGAACCGACTTTCACCGATTTCTTCCATGGCTCTTCTTACGGCAAATCTGACGCAAACCGATATTTATAAAAACGTGCATCGAATGCTTCGAACGACCTGGCTTCCGCTGTTGCTCAGCTGCGGCATTTATTTGACTGTTGGTTTCAGCGGAATTTTTCAAAGTGATTCAGGAAATTTTTCTGCCGCAGATTGGCAAGGCCTTTTCGCTAGAGAATGTTCCCTTTCGCTGTGGAGTGTCTTGCCCGCCGTCTTGATGCTTGCGCTTTCGATTTTCAACGTCCGATCTTCACGTGTTTTGCTGCTCAGCGCCTGTGCGGCGATACCAGTCGCATTCTTTGCGGAAGGACATTCCTGGTTGAGCCTTTTGAAAATGCTGGTCTTTGGCTACACGTCTTCTGTGCCGGAGCTTTCCAAGATGATGAATGGAGGCGGACTCGTTTCGATGAAGAATGTTTTTTGCATCGTCCTGATCGCAGGCTGCTTTGGCGGAATTTTCAAAGGGACCGGGATGCTTTCGCCGCTTCAAGGCTTCATTTTCAAGATTTCACAAAAGTCAAATTCTTTTTTCGCTAAACTTTTAACCTCGATTTTTGTAGCCTGCATTACATGCAATCAGACGCTGACCATTATTTTGACGCATCAGCTGTCAGAAAATATTCCGAGTCAAGATCCAGCGTTGGATCTTTATGATTCCGCTGTTATCGTAATTGCGCTTGTCCCGTGGTCCGTAGCCACAGCCATGATTTTATCGCTAGCAGGGACGCCCTCTTCATCGGTTCTGTGCGCTTGTTTCCTTTACCTTCTCCCGCTTTCTCATCTTGTCCATTTTGGATGGCGAGCACAAGGACACAGTAAACTTTAGTTTCCTTGTTCTCGCGAGGCACGAAAGATGACCAAGAGCTTAGATTAGAACCGGAGCGAGGTATTTGGCGAGCGCATAACCGCCCAAAACAAGCCAGACATACAGAATCGTCGCCAAAATGAACGGTTTCGGTCCTGCCTGTTTGAATTTGTCAAAACTCGTTTCCGTTCCAAGTGCCGTCATTGCCATCGAAAGGAAGAACGTATCCACTGTTTCGATTCCGTGCAACAAAGTCGGACTCAAGAAATCAAACGAATTGAAAATCACCACGGCGAGAAATCCGAACGCAAACCATGGCACGGCGATTTTCTTTTTTCCCGCCTTGCCGTCTGTATCACCCAAACGGCCAGCCACAAAAAAGGCGAGCACGAGCAAAACCGGCACCAGATACATCACACGGATCATCTTCACAATGATCGCATTGCTTGCGATGACCGCATCTCCCGTACCGTTGCCAGCCCCCACCGCATGCGCCACTTCATGAATCGTCGAACCGATATAAAGCCCAGCCTGTTCCGGCAAAAGGTCCAAAACGCCATTGCGGTAAAGAATCGGGTAGAGGAACATCGAAAGCGTTCCAAAGAGCACGACCGTCGAAACGGCGACCGCCGTCTTGTAAGGCTTGGTCTTTAACGCCGCTTCCGCCCCAAGAACCGCAGCCGCACCGCAGATTGCACTTCCGCAAGACGTGAGCATCGCCGTTTCCTTGTCCATCTTCAACAAGCGCGAACCGATCAAGTATCCACCGCCAAGCGTCACTATCACAATGATCGCATCAATCACCAAAGCAGGCGCGCCAACCCCCACAATCTGCGTTAAAGTCAACCGGAAGCCGTACAGCACAATCCCCAAACGCAAAATCTTTTTCGAACAAAAGGCAACGCCCGAAGTCCAAGAGCTCGGCATCCCCTTTCGAAGCGTATTCGCATACACAATCCCGAGCAAAAGTCCCACAATCAGCGGACTTAAAGAAAGCGCCTTGACCGCAGGAATTCCGGCGATGACAAAAGCCACGCCCGTGATGAGGGCTATCCAAAGAATCCCATGAAAAAAGTCTATTTTATCTTTGCCAAGCATATTCACCTCGCTTGCTAGCTTCATTTTGCAAAACAAAACTTAGCAAGAGATCATTTTAGCGGGAAGTCTCCCCTTTGGAATAGTCCATAATCATTTGGTTATACTAAAGTTCTTTTTTGAAACGATTGACGAACTCAATAAAAGTCTGCACCAACGCCGGAGATTTGCCAAGCCTTTCCAAGCAAGAGAAGTACCGCGGCATCGAAAAGCTTGTAATGTCCACGACTTTGAACGTTCCCTGCAAGAGTTCCCGGTTGATCGCTCGCACAGAAACGATTCCTGCCGTATGGGAATTTTCCAAGTATCGTTTGATGCTTTCGGTACTGCCCAGCTGCATTTGAACATTCAAATCGCCAAAAGAAATTCCCCGCGACTCTAGCGCATGCTGAATGACTTCGAGAGTCCCCGATCCGTCTTCACGCAAAACGAGCGGTGTCACCTTCAACTCGTTCAAGCTGATTTCATCTCGCCGCGTCAAAGGGTTTTTCACATGCGCCACCAGAACGAGTTCATCTTTTAAGAAAGGCGTTACCCGAAGTCCTGCAGGTTCCGCATTGCTTTCAATAAAGCCCAGATCGATTTGACGTTCCCGCAGAGCATTTTCGATGACCGTCGAATTTTCGTTCTGCAAAGAAATGGTAACCTGGGGAATTTTTTCGTTGAACTTGGCTAGAATCGGCGGAAGAATGTACTGGGCGATTGTCGTACTCGCGCCTAACCGAAGCGTTCCCGCATGCTTTTGCTGCAAAAGTCCAAGCTCGTAATTCAACGCCTCATACGATTCTAGGATCTGTTCTGCATATTTTAAGAAAACTTCCCCTTCGCGCGTCAAAAGAAGCTTGGAACCGGCCCGTTCAAAAAGGCGAACCTTCACATCTTCTTCCAGTTCATGAATCCGTTTGGTTACAGCAGGCTGACTGATACCGAAACGCTTTGCCGTCTGCGAAAAATTCAACAGCCGCGCTGCCATCACAAAAACTTGGAGCTTCAAATCGTTCATAACTAAAAGTAATAGTCACTCACAACCGTTTCCTATTTCTTCATCCACGGGAAGATCTTGTTCATCATCGAGTGGAAAGTATCCTTCTTGTCGAGAACCTTCGGAATGTCCATCGCCTGCGTTTCCGAAATGGTTTCCGCGATGACTTCGGTCGTTTCTTCTGCAATCTTTGCGTTTGCATTTTCCGGCACCCACGGCTGTTGCACGTTGCGTTCCCAATCCACACTCGGCGTAGTCGGAGCTGCGGCAACGATCGGAAGGCCGAGGATTTCACGGGCGCGATTCAGGGCGGCGTCAATATTTGCAAGCACGTTCTGTTCACCGATATCCCTTAAAACTCCCGCCTTCGAAAGTGCAACGATCGGCTGGGAATGCACACCGGAAAGCAAAAGCTGCGTTCCCTGGGCACGGCACTTCATAAGCAAGCCTTCGATCATCTGAATGCCCGCAGCATCGATCGACGGCACCTGACGCATACGAAGCACTAAAATCTTCGGGTGAGAGCTAGTCATATCCAATGCGGTCTTGAACTTTTCTACCGCACCAAAGAAGAGCGAACCCATGATTTCGAACACAGCAACACCCTGCGGAACCTGACGGCTTGCAATGTTGTTCGGGTCCGCCAGTTCTTCATCATGCTCCTGAAGTTCCTGCGTCACACATTCGACTTCAGCCACATCCGACATGCGACGGATAAAGAAAATCGCCGCAAGCAGCACACCGACTTCGATTGCAATCGTCAAATCCATCACCACGGTCAGCGCAAACGTCACCAAAAGAACCGTGACATCGCTCTTCGGAGCGCCCTTCACCAGCTTCACAAAGTTCTTATAACCACACATGTTGAAAGCCACCTGGAAAAGCACCGCAGCGAGAGCCGCCATCGGAATCATTTCCGCATACTTACCAAAGATCAGCATGATGAGCAAAAGAATCACCGCATGCACCAAACCGGAAATCGGGCTCACTGCACCGTTCTTGATGTTCGTCGCGGTACGGGCAATCGCACCCGTCGCCGGAATACCGCCAAAGATCGGAGAAAGCACATTTGCAATACCCTGACCGACAAGTTCCGTATTCGAACGGTGACGCGTACCCGTCATACCGTCCGCCACGACTGCGGAAAGGAGGGATTCAATCGCACCGAGAATCGCGATCGTAAGCGCCGGTTGGAACACCTGACGCATCATATCCAAACTGATGTTCGGCAAATGCGGAACCGGGAAACCCGTCGGAATGGAATTTTTGGAACCGATGGTCATCACGCCATGTGTTTCATCCCAGCCAAGAACCTTCACAATCACGGTCGCCACGATAATCGCAATCAAGGAGCCCGGAATCTTCGTCGTAATCTTCGGCCAAACAAGGCAAATCGCCAAAGCCACTACACCGATTAACACCGAGAAGACGTTCGTCGTCATGAGCGACTTTGCATAAAGAGCAAGCTTGCCAATCGCATCTGCCGGTTCCGAAACGCCTGCGCCAAACTGCAAACCCAAAAAGTTCGGAACCTGACCCAGAGCGATGATAATCGCAATACCCGCCGTAAAGCCCACCGTCACAGGGAATGGAATAAATTTGATGACCCCGCCAAGCTTTGCCACGCCAAAAATAACCAGCATGACGCCCGCCATAAGCGTCGCCGTCGCAAGGCCATCGTAACCGTATTTCGCCACGATGCCGTAAACAATCACAATGAAAGCGCCCGTCGGACCGCCTATCTGGAAGCGGCTACCGCCAAAGAACGAAATAGCAAAGCCCGCAATAATCGCCGTATAAAGCCCCTTTTCCGGACCCACGCCCGAAGCGATCGCGAATGCAATCGCAAGCGGCAAAGCGAGAATGCCGACAATCAAACCGGACATCAAATCCTGGGTGAATTTTTGCTTAGAGTATCCCTTGCGCAGGGATTTAAAAAGTTCTGGTGTATAATGGGGCAGCATTGACATGATGCGCCAAATTTAGAAAACGGCACTTTTGTTTTAAAGTGTTTACAAGCTCTTTTTTTTAGGGGCGAAATTTAGAGAATGAGCTTATCGAAATCGATATCGGAAACCTGCTCCGCAATGATATCCGGCTGTCGAGCAAGCCTTTGGACGTCTCGGTACTTGGTTTCGCCACAGAGCACCAGAGCAAAATGGCAGCCCGCACGTTGAGCAAGTTCAAAGTCCGTGTACAGGCGATCGCCCACAAAAAGAATCTGTTCCGGCGGCAAATGATCCATAATAGGAGAAAGCATTTCCGGATTCGGTTTGCCAAAAATGCGGGACGGTTCGCGACCGGTCGCCGACTTGAACATCGCCATGAAGCTTCCAATGTCCGGAACGGGTCCGAGTTCATCGGGGCAAACGAAGTCCGCATGCGTCACCCAGAAATCCGCACCGCGTTCAAGTCTCCACGCAACTTCGCAGAGTTCCCTATAATTAAAGGAAGAATGGTAAGCGACGAGCACGAGTTCCGTTTTATCCATCGGAGCATGCAAGTCCAAGCTCGGATCTTCCGCAGCAAACCATTCAACCACTTCCGGATTCGCGAACAGGTAAATGTTCTTGATTCCTTTTTTGTGAATTTCCGAAAGGGCGAAAGTCATCGCCGAAAGGATACGGTCCTTGGACTGAATCGGCAGACCCATGCGCAAAAGACGGTTCGTATAGAACACGAGCGATTTACTCGTATTATTCGACATATAATAGACAGGAACCTTCTCGGCGACCTTCTGAACCGTTTCCACGGCCTTCGGATAAGGTTTTCCCGAAAGGTAGAGAGTTCCGTCTAAATCGAATGCGACAGCCTTAATTTGCATAGTGGATTGAATTTAGTATTTATTTTTGGGGCATGAAATCACCTGATACCCGTTTTTACGTTCCTGAGCTTACCACAGGCACCCTTTCCCTTTCGGGCGAAGAAAGCGCCCACGCGATTCGCGTTTGCCGCGCCCGCCCGGGAGACGTTCTGAACCTGACCGACGGAAAAGGACACTTTGCGAAAGGCATCGTGGAAAAAGCGGACACAAGAGATTGCCAGCTAAAAATCGAAAAGCTTGAAACTTCCGACCGTACAAAGCCGAAGTTGCATCTGGGACTCGCCTGCCTCAAGGACGACGCAAACGAAGAAGTCGCCTTGCACGTGAGTGAAATGGAAGTCGCAAGCATAACGCTTTTGCGCACGGAACATTCCGAAGAGCCGAAAGATTCCAACTTGCAGAAAGTCGTCCGCCGTTGCGAACTCAAGGCACTTGTCAGTTTAAAGCAGTCGCTAAAGGCTTGGCTCACCGAAATCCGCGGCCCGATTCCGTTTGAAGAATGGTTAAAGGCTTATGACGGCGATATTATCCTTTGCGATATGGACGGCGAAGATTCCATCGGCGAAGTGACCAAGGATACGACGCTTCTCGTCGGACCGGAAGGCGGATTTTCCCATCAGGAAATTGAAAAAATCCAGGCTTATTCCCGTGGCGAAGTCAAACTTTTAAAACTGGGAAAGACCCGTTTACGTGCGCGAACCGCTGCCATCGTGGGCATCGGAAAGATGGTCTAAATCCAAATCAGAACAGTTCTGTCTGCAGGCTTTTCGGGTGGAAGCTCTTGCGGTGTTCCGGCGTCATGCCGAGTTTGCGAATGCCTTCGAGGTGCGCCTTGGTGCCGTAGCCCGCATTCTTTTCAAATGCGTAGCCTGGATACTTTTGGGCGAGATTATCCATGTAGCGGTCACGGTAAACCTTGGCAAGAATCGAAGCGGCGGAGATGCTTGCGACGCGTCCGTCGCCTTGAATGATCGCAATCTGGTTTTCTTCGGGGACACCGCGGATCTTTAAGTTTCCATCGACCGCAATCAGAAGCTTTGTATTCTGCGGAAGCAGCCCCTTGACTTCGATCGGGAGCTTTGGTTTTGAAGCCTTAAGGCCCGGAAATCCGAGAGCGCTTAAAGCGCGTCGCATGGCGAGGAAGTCCGCTTCGAGAATGTTGAATTCATCGATTTCTTCGGCGCTCGCACTGGCGATGGCGTAGCAAAGGCATTCCTCTTTAACGGTATCGAACATGGCTTCACGCTTTTTACGGGTGAGCTTTTTCGAATCGTTTAAAGAAGAATCTCCTGTCGGATTTTGGAGGACCGCGGCGCAGACGACGACTGGCCCTGCGAGAGGTCCACGGCCCACTTCATCGATGCCGATGATGCAGACGTTCGGATAATTTGTGCGCAAGGCGATTTCCCCTTCAATCGGGGTCGTCGTGTTTTCTAAAAATTCAGGCGGTTTGAATTTCATCGTATTGCCCAAGTGTTATCGCAAAGAAGTCATAAAGACCGTGCGTAGTCACGGAGCGTCTTCCAAAAAAGAGCGTGTTCCTGCACAAGGACGCGAGCGGCAAGATCTTCGGGGCTGTCCGCTTCAAGGACCGGTACCTTCGTCTGCGCGAGCGTTCTTCCACTGTCGATTTCACTTGTCACTAGGTGAATGGTCGGGCCGCTTTCCTTTTCGCCAGCGGCAATGACCGCCTGATGCACACGGATTCCGTAAAAGCCTTTACCACCGTACTTCGGAAGCAGCGCCGGATGCACGTTCAAAACGCGATCCTTCATTTTGTCGAGGAATGAATCCGGAATCTTTTTCATATAACCGCAAAGGGCAACGAGATCAACCGGGTGCTCTTCCAAGACATTCAACAACGCCTGTTCGTAATCCGCTTCATTCGGATGCGTCTTCGAAGAAATATGGTAAACCGGAATTCCATGTTCCTTGGCACTCTGTGCCGCACCGCAATCCGCATTGTTCACAATTAAAAATTCACAGGAACCTTCCAAGGTTCCATCTTCCGCATGGGAAAGGAGGGAGCGAAAATTACTGCCACCACCCGAAGCAAATGCACCAAACTTAAACATGCGCCAAAAATAACTTTTCTAAATTAATTGCGAAATAAAATATCAACAACCATAGGAAATCTCCTCATGACATTTGATAAATATCTCGAATCCGCCAAGTTGCACGGCAACGTGAAAGACTTGATGACCAAGGGTCTCGCCGTGGAATTCATTCAGCCGTGGTACACCCCTCTCACCACGACTCCGGCAACGACGGGTATTGCCGTCGGCGGTATCGGCAGCACATATACAGTGACTCCGGCCGGTACGACTCCGGTGACGGGCCTGATTCCGGGCGTTCAAGTCCGCACGGAAAACCCGAACGACATGCGCCTGCAGAACGCTTTCTATCGCGAATCTGTGATCGACAAGAAGGCTCCGCTCGCCATTCGCAGCTTCTTTGAATTCTGCCGTAAAAATCAGTTCTACACCTTGAAGGATGCACAGGGCAACGCTCTGTTCGAATGCAAAAACGAAAAGGAAACCTTGAAGAAGGTCGAAGCCGTACTCGCCGACAAGAAGTTCTGGGAAACGAACAAGGACGCTCTCCTCCGCTGGCACACGGAATTCAGTCCGCGCACGCAGGCGATGATCGAAGCCGGCATCACGACTTCCCCGGAATTCAACCGTGCTGTTCTCATCGACTTTTTCGACGGCGAACTCGGTGAAATAGTCGAAAGCAAAGGCGCTCTTACCGGCGCATTCGGCGACGAAACCGAATTCCTCGGCGAAAAGGGCTATGACGCTCAGAAGATGGATTACACGGCAGAATATCCGCTTTCCCGCACCCAGTACAAGGGTCAGAAAGGCGTCCAGATTACCCGTTACCAGTACAGCTACGTTCTCCCGAACAACGAACGCATTTCGAGCCTTCCGGTGAGCGCCACCCGTTACGAACTCGTGAACCCGACAAAGCAAGTCCGCGAAGTGACGCTCGTGCAGATGCAGGAAAACTACTGCGGTTACCAGGTTCGCAAGGATCGTGAAAGCGTCCAGGACTCTTCCTTTGTGCTCGTCCCGGCCGCTCGTGATCCGATGGGCGTCGAATTCAATTCGACTCTCGCCGACGGTCGCATGGTGAAGGGTGTCGAATTCTTCAACAAGAACGTCCTTTCCGAAAGCGACTTCGACGGTTGCATGGGCATTTCCGCTACGTGGAATCCGAAGGACGATGTGAACGTCACCACGAAGCCTCTCTTCTACCGCAACGATCAGAAGACGGTTCTCGCAGGCGCCCTCCACAGTGGCCGCGTTTCGCAGACCTTCGTAAAGAACGTCTACAGCGGCCGTGAAACCGTCGCTGGTGCAATCGTCGCCACGATCCGTTTGAAGCCGAAGGCAAAGGCTACGGTCCAGTTCAACACGGTCCTCGACTTTGCACACATCCGCTTCCACGGTGCACAGGAAACTTTGAAGAAGTACACAGTCTTCTATCCGGAATCCTTTGGCCGCGTCCAGGCGATGCTATCCGAAGCTCTAAGCTTTGACGCTGAATTCGAAAAGACCTTTGGTGAAGCTTACCGCGCACTCGCTCCAGAAAAGGCTTTGGCAAAGCTCTTCCCGAAGGACAAGAAGAAACAGGCGGAATTCCGTTCCCTTGCTCTCAACACGCTGAGCTTTATTCCGGAAGCCACGGTCTGGGACAAGGACGACAACTTTCTCGTTCGCGAATGCGCGGACTATCCGTTCTTCAACTCTCTCGACGTTTACTTTTACGGCAGTTTCTCGCTCCTTGCCCTTTTGCCGCGTCTCGATGGCGAAGTGCTGAAGCGCTTTGGCGATGCAATCCTCGCTGAAAATATGACCCGCCGTCGTCACCACGAATATGTGAACCATCCGTATGCAGACCTTCCGCAGGCAAAGCTCGAAGGTCCTCTCGCCGTGACCGGCGCCGTGATTCACGACCTAGGAAGCCCGTTCGTTCCGCATGCCGACGCTTATGACTGGCATAACGTAAAGGAATGGAAGGATCTCGCTCCGAAGTATGTGTTGATGGTTCTCCGTCATTACAAGTTCACCGGTGAAAAGGCAGTCGTCGACGCTTGCAAGGACGCTGTCTACGCCAGTATGGAATATCTGGAAAAGATGGTCGCCGAAGGCGAAAACTTCCCGCTCACCCACGGAACGGACGACACCTTCGACAATCTTTCTTCGAACGGCATTTCCGTTTACTGCGGTTCCCTCTGGATCGCCGGTCTCCGCGCTGCGGCCAAAATCGCAGAACTCGAAGGCGATTCCGCTCGTGCCCTCGACTGGAACAAGAAGGCCGACGAAGCGGAAGCCGAATTCCACTCCGCCCTCTGGGATGAAAAGGAAGGCTACTTCCACTTCTTCGCGACCCCAATCGAAGCGAAGGACGTGAACTTCGAAAACTTCGACAAGGTTGTGGAAGCTCTCGCCGACCTCGTCCCGCTTTCCGGCAGTGACACGCAGAAGCTCCGCGAACTGAACGACTGGCTCGACTTCAGCGAAATTCCGGAAGACGAAGAACTTTCGAAGCTTGAACTCCGCAAGTGGAAGAAAACCTGGCTTTACAGCACCGCTCCAGAAGCCTTCACGGATTCCTTCAAGGCAAAGATCGATCTCGATTCCGACGACGTCTTCGCCGACTCGATGCTCGCCGACACCTATCTCCGTCTCCTCGACTTGAAGCCGATTACCGACGAAGAAAAGGGCGCACGTACTCTCGACCGCATCTTCAAGACGAACTACAAGAAAAATTCCCCGCTGCTCGGCGCCGCAAACCTTGTTCACAAGGACGGTTCCCCGCTCGACGAATTCAACTTCCAGGCTCATGACGTTTGGATCGGTATTCAGTACAGCATCGCCAGCGGTCTCATTCTCCACAAGAACTTCGATGAAGCCCGCGACCTCGTGGAAAGCATGGTCCAGAACCTTTACGAAGAAGCGAAAATCCCGTTCGCCGCACCGGAAGGCTTCAACGGTTCCTGCCGTCTCCACGAAGACACTCTCGAAAAGGCTGGAGTTTCCGCTTCCGCAGCCAAGACGCTCATCGCCGAACTCGTGAAGAAGAAAGCCCTTCTCCCGGATCAGCGTATCGCTCCGACTCTCACGACGAACCTCTCTTCGTTCAAGAAGTCCTACGGCGCTCTCGCCAAGAAGGCTAAGATTTCGGAAGAAGACCTGTTCACGCTGCTCCACAGCACGGCACTCAAGTACACGGCCGGTAAGTATTTCCGTCCGGGCATGGTGTTCGCCCTGTTCGAAGCTCTGAACAAGTAATTCGGAATTGAAAAATTCAAAAAGCCTCCCCGCTGAACTGACCCCAAAAAGTTGGACGGTTTAAAGTTGGGATAAAACTGAGTTATGAGTCCGGTATTGCACCGGGCTCATTCCTTTTAGGCGCTGTTTTATTCGGTCATTGTTGTAATACGATATATCAGGTGTAAATAAACTTGAAGCCGGAGTGTCTGCGGAAACAGGGCATATTCCGTAGGGTTTTGAGGTTTTAAAATGAGGAGATTCTAGATGAAAACGATTCAGAAATTTGGCTTGGTGAGCGCGGGCTCGGCCCTGTTTGCCTAAAAATATATTTCGGGCTAAAATGCTTTTGGCAAAGCTCAATCGGTTTCTTGTTTCCTTTAGAACTTCATCACGAGAATCGTGATATCGTCTGCCTGCGGTGCGCCGTGAGCAAAGGACTTGAGCTCTTCGAGAAGCGCCAAGCGGATTTCGTTTGCAGACAAAGCCTGGTACTTTTCGACAAATGCCTTCAAGCGTTCAAGGCCGAACATTTCGCGTTTTTCGTTTGCCGTTTCCGTTACACCGTCCGTGTACAGCAAAACGGTATCGCCCGGTCTCACGATCAGGGACTTTTCACGAATGATCTTGCTGTTGTCATCGATCATACCGAGTGCAATTCCACCGCTCTTGATGGTATCGAGCGAATTGTCCATCTTCTTAAAATGCAGAATGTGTTCGTGACCGCAGCTCGTGTAATGCAAAGCCTTCGAACGCGGATTCCATTCAAAGAAGAGGAGAGACGCGAACATCGTTTCGGAAATGTGCCCCGCCAAGTCCGAATTCACACGCACAAGGGCTCGGTAAGAATTCACAAAGTAACGGCACTCCGCATGCAAGAAGGCATAGAGCGAAGTCATCACCATGCCCGCTGGAACGCCTTTACCCGAAACATCACCAATGACAATACCCAAGTTTCCGTTCGGCAAATTCAAAAAGTCGAAGTAGTCGCCTCCGATTTCCTTTGCCGGAGTCATCGAGCCTGCCAAAGAAATACCGTCGAATTCCGGAATCTTGTGCGGCAAAAGTCCCGACTGAATGTGGAAGCCGAGCTGCAGTTCCGCCTGGGTTCGCGCCTGGTTCTGACGTTCCATCACGGCTTCGTTCGCCTTGAGGATCATCGTGGCATAGTGGGCAAAGTTCTGCACCAAGTAGTAATCACTTTCAGAGAAGTAACGTTCGTAAAGCTTGTTTTCTACAACAAGGACACCTAGCAGCTGCTGGTTAAAGTTCAGCGGTTCAAGGATGAGCGAGCGGATGTTCGCGGCTCGGCTTCCGAGAGAAAGAATACGACCGTCCTGGCTTGCGAAAGGCACGTACGTTCCGATTCGAGACATGCCGCATTCCCAGACGATGTTATCGTGTTCGCTGATGTTCTGCGAAAGAGCGATTTCCTTGAGCGTTTCCACGTGGGTAAAGCTCATTTCGTTTCCACGGACAAGCGGGAAGAAGACACCGTAAATATCCGAGCAGCGGAAGAGCTGTTCCTTTTCGTCCCAGATGTAAATGGCGGCGGATTTCGCTTCGATACCCTGGGCGAGGTTCGTGAGGAAGTTCTGCAGGGATTCGTGCAAATCCGAGAAGTCGTTCACGGTTTCGCCCATTTTCGTCACAATCTTGTGATTCATCTTGCGTTCTTCGTCATGCTGCACGATCATGCGGTCCTTGTGTGCAATCCAGTTGCGGTAACGGCACATGAACACATAGCCAATCTGCGCAATAAAGAACAAACGGAACAGCGGCAAAACAAGGAAGGTACTGATGATAAAGAAGTAGAATACGAGATGGATCCGCGTCTTCGGGTAGTACGACAGCGACGAGTACAGGCGGTCAAAATAGAAGACGACCAAAGCCCCGACGATCAGCGGAATCAAAAATACCGGTGGACGCAGAATGTGGAAGCAGACGACATTGCTTACGATATAGATCAAGAACGCTACAATCGACCGCACCCGGTAAGATTTTCGGATCGGCTCCACCGCTTTACGGTTTTCTTCCCGAACAAACAGGAACATGAAGGAGAGCATCATAAAGATGTCGCCGATTGGATTCAGCGTCCAGAGGACTGGATGTTCTGCCATGAAACGGGTAAACACACTGTTCCACAAAACCATGTAGCACGCAAAGGCGAGCCACGGCAGCTGGCGGGCAGCCGGACGTTTTCCATGAAGCTCCACCAGCATCATGAAAAGCGGGAACGCCGAGAGCAGCGGAAACAGCGAAAGAAGGATATTATAAATCACTTGGGAAAAATAATAAAGGATTCGGTTCTAAGCCAATCCCGATGTTTTTCAATGGGAATTTTCTGCAACTTCGCGGCGAGTTTCTTGCCGAAGTCCGTCGCCATCTTGTTGGGATCTGGGACAATCTGCACACGTCCCAAGTCTAAACGGTCGGCGTCATAGCAGGCATCGATTGTCGGATCGCCCGAAGCTGGTTCGACCGTATGATTTCGACAGGCGTGCAAGAGCTTTTCAAAGCGATCATCATCCAGCTGAAAATATTTGCCTCGGAGTTCTTCG
The DNA here is from genome assembly GCF_022776125.1 of Hallerella sp. Lineage (NCBI taxonomy): Bacteria > Pseudomonadati > Fibrobacterota > Fibrobacteria > Fibrobacterales > Fibrobacteraceae > Hallerella > Hallerella sp. The sequence continues at coordinate 40,905 of NZ_JALFIA010000015.1, forward strand.
GCAAAATTCGCTCCACGGGGACCGTGCTCCTCGTCATAGCCATCGTGTACACGTCTCGAATCATGGAAAAGGGAAAAGAGCCGCACGACCGTTTCATCGGCGTGCGTTTTTTTCGCAATCAGGAGTCCGTTGAATTCCACCTGATGCCAATGTTCAAGCCCATGAACGGAATTTCGATCAAACAGGCGGTTTTCGTAAATGAATTCTTCGAGAGCTGCGAAATTCATTTCTTCCATCTTACTTTCCGTAATGCTCCTTCAGTTCCGTCAAAGTCTGGAGCGCCTGGAGCGGAGTCATTTCTTCCGGTTTCAAACGCTTGATTTCTTCGAGCAAAAGCTGAGTATCTTCATCCGGCGGAGCAAAGATATCAACCTGCGGCTGCGCCTTGAGTTCCTGCTTGTGCTTGGAATCGCTCGGATCGATCTGCTGCTTTTCGAGGCGCAGAAGGATCTTACGGGCGCGGCGCACGACTTCGGAAGGAAGCCCCGCCATTTCCGCCACATGGATACCGTAGCTCGAATCGCAAGCGCCGGCGATAATCTTGTGCAAGAAGATCAGCTTGTCGCCGTCTTCACGGACCGCGATCTGGTAGTTGCCCGCATGTTCCAAAGAATCGGCGAGAGTCGTCATTTCGTGGTAATGCGTGGCAAAGAGCGTAATCGCTGCACGTTTTTCGTTGTCGTGGAGCGTTTCAAAAATCGCCCAGGCAATTGAAAGTCCGTCGAAGGTGCTTGTACCGCGACCAATTTCATCAAGCAGCACAAGGCTCTTATCGGTCGCATTTCGCAAAATGTTCGCCGTTTCGATCATTTCTACCATGAACGTGGAAAGGCCTCGAGAAAGGCGATCGCTTGCACCGACACGCGTAAAGATTCTGTCTACGACGCCTATACGGGCGTATTCCGCAGGCACAAACGAACCGATCTGCGCCATAAGAACAATCAGTCCCGTCTGGCGAAGGTACGTCGATTTACCGGCCATGTTCGGACCGGTGATGAGCATCATGCGATGCGCATCCGGCGAAAGGGAAACGTCGTTCGGCACAAAGGAAAGGTCCGGGTTTGCAGCGACGATGACCGGGTGGAATCCTCCGCGGATTTCGACGCCCGTTCCATCAAAGACTTCGGCACGGGTGTAGCAACGCTTGCGAGCGGCGACCGCCAGGCTATAGAAAGAATCCACTTCGGAGAGCGCTTCCGCGATGTCCTGCAGTTCGTTGCGTTCGGCATTGACCGTTTCACGGAGCTTGCAGAAAATGCGGTATTCTAGATCGTGGATGCGGCTTTCCGCACTCGAAATGATCGTTTCGCATTCCTTCATTTCGGGCGTGATGTAGCGTTCCGCATTCACCGTCGTCTGTTTGCGAATGTATTCCGGCGGAATCTTGTCCGAATGAATTTTCGAAACTTCGATGTAATAGCCAAAGACCTTGTTATAGCTGACTTTGAGCGAATTCACACCCAAGCGTTCCCGTTCACGGGCTTCCAAGGAAGCGATCCAATCGCGGCGATCCTTGATTTCGGCGTTCATCTGGTCGAGTTCTGGAGCGGCACCTTCACGGATCATGCCGCCTTCACGCACGGTCATCGGAAGGTCGTCGTTCAGCATACGCAGAATTTCGTCGCCCTTGCCTTCTGCAGCAAGAAGCGTTTCTGCCAAATCGTGGAAGAGTGGCGACTTTAAGCTTGAAAGGGCTTCCGCCACCTTTACCGCCTTGGAAAGGGAGCGTCCCATTCCATAGAGGTCGCGCGCATTTGCACGTCCGCTGCCCACGCGACCCATCAGGCGTTCCATATCCAAAATTTCACGGAGCGCAAGCTTCAATTCATCAAGAACGATCGGGTTCGAAACAAGTTCCGCGACCGCTTCAGAGCGCTCCTCGATCCGCTTCACCGAAACGAGAGGATGCGAAATCCATTCTCGGAGCCTGCGGCCACCCATCGCCGTGACCGTGTAATCCAGCACATACATGAGCGTGCTCTGCGGGTCGTCGGCGTTCAGCGGGCGCACGAGTTCCAAATTGCGGAGCGTCGCGGGGTCAAGTACCATGTAATCGCCGAGGTCCAGAAGTTCGAGGTGCGTAATGTGCGAAAGCTCGGACTTTTTCTGGTCGATCAAATACCAAAGGATCGCGCCTGCGACACGGGTCTTTTCATCTTGGCCGTCGAGACCGAGAGATTCGACGCTCGCCATCTTGAAATGGTTCAGCAGAACTTCTGCCGCATTCTGAAGCGCGTAGTGATCTTCTTCGACAGACGTCACCAAAATGCATTCGGCGCGGACAAATTCCGCAATGGACCTCGGGAGTTCCACGCCCTGCGGAACAAGCACTTCCTTCGGCATCCGACGAGCAAATTCGCTTTCAAAACTCTGGATCGGCGATTCCGAGACGGCAAAGTAGCCGGTCGTCACATCAGCAAAAGCGAATGCGATCGAATTCTTTTGCGGTAAAACGGCGCAGAGGTAGTTAGCCACCTTGGCGTCCAGGTTTCCGTCGTTCATCGAGGTTCCTGCGCTGATGACTTCCACTATCGCGCGTTTGACAATTCCCTTGGCGAGCTTTGGATCTTCAACTTGTTCGCAGACGGCGACTTTATAGCCTGCGGCGACCATCTTCGGGAAATATCTGTCCGAAGCGTGATGTGGAAATCCGCAGAGCGGCGTTGCGCCCGAGGCTCCGTTGTTACGGCTCGTGAGGGTCAGGCCCAATATTTTAGAAGCGATTTCGGCGTCCGATTCGAAAAGTTCGAAGAAGTCGCCCATGCGGAAAAAGAGAATGCAGTCGGGATTCTGGGCCTTGATCTCGTAATACTGCTTCATTAACGGGGTTACACTCACGGGGTCCCCATCGAAAGTTCAATTTGCGAAGGATCGGATTCAGGCGGTTTCGGCGCATCCGGTTTTTCGTTCTGCGCATAATTCGGAACGATTTCGTTTGAATTGAGCAGTTCCTGGAATTCACGAAGGCGCGGAAGGTCTTGCGGAATCTTGTTGATGCCGAAATACTTCAAAAAATCGTCTGTCGTTACATAGGTATAAGGGTTTCCGACGGTTTCTGCACGGGCGCCAAGAGCGATCAGCTTCTTTTCGAGCAAGCTCTTTAACGGACCGTCGCAAGAAACACCGCGCACTTGTTCGAGTGCTGCACGGGTAATCGGCTGCTGGTAGGCGACGATCGAAAGCGTTTCCAAGGCTGCCTGCGAAAGTCTGCGAAGATTCGCATCCGGGAAAAGCTTTCTTACCCACGGATAATATCTTGCACGGGTACGAAAGCGGTAACCGCCCGCCTGTTCCACAATTTCAAACGGAGAATCGATCTTGTTCAGATTGTCGTTTGCAATGCGCAGAGCTTCTGCAACGGTTTTCGAATCGAGAAAATCCCCGATGATGTCCTTCAATTTTTTAAGCGTCACCACATCCGGCGATGCAAAAACCAAGGCTTGGACTATTCGCGCCAAATCCTCGTTGGACTCAATTTTCGGAAGATCGGAAACTTCTTCGTTTTCCTTAGAATCTTTGGATACATCTACTGCCATGTCCTTAATTTAAGAATTTTTCGACAATCCTTCGGAAAATTCGGAGCCGGCGACGCTTGATTTTCTATCTTTACGCCCGTGAAATTTCACGAGGTATAACTATGAGAGATCTGCGTTCTAAAAAGACTATTGAAGGCCGCGAAATGGCAGGCGCACGTGCGCTCTGGATCGCGACTGGCACAAAACCGGAAGAATTCGGAAGACCTGTCATTGCGATTTGCAATAGCTTCACAGAATTTGTTCCGGGCCACGTTCACCTTCGCAACGTCGGCAAGATTGTCGCAGAAAACATCCGTAAAGCGGGCGGCATTCCTAAGGAAATGAACACGATCGCCGTCGATGACGGTATCGCTATGGGTCATGACGGCATGCTCTACAGCCTTCCATCACGTGATTTGATCGCGGACTCCGTTGAATATATGGCAAACGCTCACCGCGCCGACGCTCTTGTCTGCATCAGCAACTGCGACAAGGTGACTCCGGGCATGCTCATGGCCGCCATGCGTTTGAACATTCCTGCAATCTTTGTTTCCGGCGGTCCGATGGAAGCGGGCCACGTGAAGCAGAAAGACGGTTCCGACCGCGCTCTCGACTTGATCGACGCGATGATTGATTCGGCTGACACAAGCGTTTCCGACGAAGAAACCGCCGCAATCGAATCCGCAGCCTGCCCGACTTGCGGCAGTTGCTCCGGTATGTTCACAGCAAACTCGATGAACTCCCTCACCGAAGCGATCGGACTTTCCCTTCCGGGTAACGGTTCTATCGTCGCCACGAACGCCGAACGCCAGAAGCTCTTTGAAGAAGCGGGACGTCGCATTGTGGAACTTTGCCACCGCTACTACGACGAAGATGATGATTCGATCCTTCCGCGCTCCATTGCCACGAAGGAAGCTTTCGAAAACGCCATGCGTCTCGACATCGCCATGGGCGGAAGCTCGAACACGGTCCTTCACCTTCTCGCCGTCGCACAGGAAGCCGGTGCTGACTTCACCATGAAGGACATCGACCGCCTTTCCCGCAACACGCCTTGCATTTGTAAGGTCGCCCCGACCGTTCATAACATCCACGTGGAAGACGTGAACCGCGCAGGCGGCATCTTCGGTATTCTCGCCGAACTCGACCGCATGGGTCTTATCCACCGCGAATGCCACACCGTTCACGCCAAGACGATGGGCGAAGCCATTGAAACGAACGACGTAATGCGCAATCCGTCGGAAGAAATCAAACAACGCTACCTCGCAGGTCCAGGCCGCAAATTCAACATTACGGCTTTCTCTCAGGATTTCCATTACGACTCCCTGGATCTCGACCGCACAAACGGCGCGATCCGCGATGCAGCCCACGCCTATTCGAAGGATGGCGGCCTCGCTGTTCTTTACGGTAATCTCGCCGTGGATGGTTGCATTGTGAAGACCGCAGGCGTTGATGAATCCATTCTCAAGTTCACCGGTCCGGCCGTCGTGTTCGAAAGCCAGGACGACGCCGTGAAGGGCATTCTCGACCCGAACCGCGTCAAGGCGGGCGATGTCGTCGTAATCCGTTACGAAGGTCCGAAGGGCGGTCCTGGTATGCAGGAAATGCTCTACCCGACGAGCTATCTCAAGAGCCGTCATTTGGGCAAGCTCTGCGCTCTTCTCACCGATGGCCGCTTCTCTGGCGGTACAAGCGGTCTTTCGATCGGACACGCAAGCCCGGAAGCAGCAAGCAAGGGTAACATCGGCCTCGTCAAGGATGGCGACATCATCGAAATCGACATTCCGAACCGCACAATCAACGTCGGTCTCACCGATGCTGAACTCGACGAGCGTCGCAAGGAAATGGAATCCCGTGGAGCCAAAGCTTGGAAGCCGGAACATCGCGACCGCAAGGTGTCCAAGGCCCTGCAGGCTTACGGTCTTATGGCGTCGAGCGCCGACAAGGGTGCCGTCCGCGACATCAACAACATCCTCTAAGTTTTCAAAATTGTAGGATTTGAAAGAAGCCCGTACATTTTCGGGCTTCTTTTCTTTTTACTGGAGTGTTGGAAGCCCTAAGTCGTTTTTCTATCTTGCATCTTGTATGACTAAGAAAATCTATTATACTCTGACAGACGAATCGCCGTTTCTCGCGACTCAATCCCTCCTCCCGATCGTCCAAGCTTACGCAAAGACCGCCGACATCGATGTAGAAACCAAGAACATTTCCCTTCCGGCACGTATCCTCGCCGTTTTTGCCGACAAGCTCCCTGCGGGGGCTGTATTCTTTGGCAAGCCGGTGACCGATGACCTCGCCTTCCTCGGCGCGTTCACTCAGGATCCGTCAGCAAACATCATCAAACTTCCGAATATTTCCGCGTCCCTCCCACAGCTCAAGGCAGCCATCGCGGAACTCCAGAAGAACGGTTACGACGTTCCGAATTACCCGGACGCGCCGGCAACGGAAGAAGAAAAGGCCATCCGCGCCAAGTACGACAAGGTGAAGGGCTCTGCCGTAAACCCGGTTCTTCGCCAGGGCAACTCTGACCGTCGCGCTCCGCAGGCAGTGAAAAATTACGCACGCAAGCATCCGCATTCCGACGGAACCTGGAACGAATCTGTGAAGACCCACGTTTCGAGCATGCAGGCAGACGACTTCTACGGCAACGAAACTTCCATTACGCTTCCGGAAGCCGACACGTTCAAGATCGAATTCGTTTCCGAATCGGGCGAAGTCAAGGAACTCCGCGCTGCCAAGCCACTTTTGAAGGGGGAAATTCTCGACTCCACCGTGATGCGTATGAAGTCTCTCGAAAAGTTCATCGCAGAACAGATGGAAGATGCCAAAAAGCAGGGCGTTCTCTTCTCCGTGCACTTGAAGGCGACCATGATGAAAGTCTCGGACCCGGTCATGTTCGGCGCATTCGTTCGCGTGTTCTTTAAGGACGTGTTCACACAGTACGCAGATCTCTTCAAGGAAATCGGCGTCAATGAAAACAACGGTCTCGGCGACCTCTTCAAGCGTCTCGATGGACATCCGAAGGAAGCCGAAGTCAAGGCGGCTATCGACGCTGCAATCGCTCAAGGTCCGAGCCTTGCCATGGTCGATTCCACGAAGGGAATCACAAACCTTCACGTTCCGAGCGATGTGATTATCGACGCATCGATGCCGGCGATGATCCGCAACTCCGGTTGCATGTGGAACAAGGACGGCAAGCTCGAAGAAGCGAAGGCCGTGATTCCGGACCGCAGCTACGCAGGTATTTACAAGGCTACGATCGACTTCTGCAAAAAGAACGGCGCATTTGACCCGAGCACGATGGGTACCGTTCAGAACGTTGGTCTCATGGCTCAGGGGGCCGAAGAATACGGCAGCCACGACAAGACCTTTATCGCAACCGGCAAGGGCATTATCCGCGCAGTCAATTCGAAGGGAGACGTTCTCCTTTCGCAGAACGTGGAAGCAGGCGACATCTACCGTATGTGCCAGGCGAAGGACGCTCCGATTCGCGATTGGGTAAAGCTCGCCGTGAACCGTGCCAAAGCTGCCAACATGCCAGCAATCTTCTGGCTCGACCCGAACCGCGCCCACGACCGCGAAGTGCAAAAGAAGGTCGAAGTTTACCTTAAAGAATACGATCTTTCCGGTCTTTCGATTTCGATCAAATCCCCGACAGATGCAATCTTTGAAACGATGACCCGCGCCAAGAAGGGCGAAGATACTATCTCCGTCACGGGCAACGTGATGCGCGACTATCTCACCGACCTTTTCCCGATTCTCGAAGTCGGCACCTCTGCCAAGATGCTTTCCATTGTTCCGCTGATGGCGGGCGGTGGCATGTTCGAAACAGGTGCAGGCGGAAGCGCTCCGAAACAGGTGCAGCAGTTCCTCGCTGAAAACTACCTTCGCTGGGATTCCCTTGGCGAATACTTCGCCCTCGCCGCTTCTCTCGAACAGATCGGTACGCCGAAGGCCAAGGTTCTCGCCGAAGCGCTCGACAAAGCAAACGAAAAAATCCTCGATAACAACCGCACCCCGGAACGCAAGCTCGGCGGTCTCGACAACCGAGGCTCCCACTTCTACCTCGCCATGTACTGGGCACAAGAACTCGCCGTCCAGACGACGGACAGCGAACTTGCAGCCAAGTTCGCTCCGGTTGCCGAAGCGTTGACGAAAAGCGAACAGGAAATCGTTTCGGCTCTCGCCAAGGCTCAAGGCGTCTCCGTGGATATCGGCGGTTACTACGTCACCCAGCCGGAACTTCTCAAAAAGTGGATGCGTCCGGTCGAAGCTTTCAACCGGATTATCGACAACATCTAAGTTTCGAAAATTCGCAGAACTTTCGCGCAAAGGCTTTCCCACCAGGAAAGCCTTTGTTTTTTGCGAGATAGATTTATACATTTCTATTTATGAAGGAAAAAATTTTAAACTACATCAAAAGCTTCAACTGGAAGTTTTTATTTATTTTCGCCGCAGCATGTATTCTACTTGCGATTCTCAACAACATCCGTGCCGATGCAAATCGCTCTGTCGAATGGATCGGCACCCAGGAAGTCTTTGAAAAACCGGAGGGGTTCTAATGAAAAAGCATATCCTCTCCACCATTTTATTGCTTATAGCCACATTCCTGACCGCAGTATGCGTCGCGGAAGTCGCCTTCCCGGAATCCTTCCTCACCTTTACCGATTATGAATCTTTAATCGAAAAGTTCCCGAAAATCTGGAAGTACAACATTCACGTAGGCATCGCTTCCCTGATCGTCTCCATTCTGCTTGTGATTCCCGCTTATTTGAAGGATAAGGAATTCACTATCAAAGGTCTTGAAACGCTGTTCCGCATCGGCATCGGCGGCATGTTCATCTTTGCAAGCCTTTTCAAGATCCAGGATCCGAAGCAGTTTGCCGTTCTCGTGGCACAGTACCAGTTCTTGCCGGATTTTGTGAACAACTTCTTTGCCCTGGTCTATCCGCAGTTTGAATTCTGGTTTGGCCTTGCACTCATCGTGACGCCGTTTACAAAGGAATGTTCCCTTGCGATTTTCGGCATGTTCGTAAGCTTTATCATCGCACTCATCTGGGCGCTTGCCCTGGACCTCGGCATCACCTGCGGATGCTTTGAACTGGAAGGGGCGCAGAGCAAGAGTGAAACATGGACAGCCCTTATCCGAGATCTGATTCTTATCGGTCCGACCTTCTGGCTCACGCTCCGCAAAAACAAGAGCCTGATCGGCCTCTGGCGTTCGAAGTAAAATTAAAACGGCAAAACGCCTAAGTCCAAATCACCGGTTCTCACTTTCGCAAGAATTTCAAGACCGGTGATTTTTTGCATCATACGCATGTTGTCGTCTTCCATTTCCAGATTGCCACTATCGCCGTAACGGTTCACCACGATTCCGCGAACAAAAAGTCCTCGGCTTTTAGCATATTCCACGGTCAACACGCAGGAATTGATGGAGCCCAAGGCTGCCGTGGTGACAATCAAAAGCGGCAAATTCACCGCCTTCATGATGTCTTCGAGAAAATACTTTTTTCCACAGGATTCACCGTTTGCGTCCACGTCATCGCGGATCGGGCAGATGATTCCACCGCTCCCTTCTACGAACACAAAAGAGTGCCTTTCCGCGGCCTTTTTAAAGTCCGACTTCACTTGGGACAGCTCTACCGGATTTCCCTCTTTACGGGCCGCTAAATGCGGCGAAACGGCTTCCCTGTAAACGTAGCTAACGAGTTCTTCTTCAGAGTCCGAAAGTCCGGCGAAATTTTTCACATAATCCGCATCGCCCGCAACCCAGTGACCATTTTTGAATTCGGCACCGCTCAATGCGGCCTTATAATATCCTGCATCAATTCCGGAATCCCGCCATTTTTTCACGAGAAGTGCCGTGATAAAAGTCTTGCCGACATCCGTGCCGGTCGCCGTCACAAAGTAACCCTTCGCATTCAAACAACCGTTAGACATTTTTCACCTCATCTTTTGAATCGTCTGCGCAATCTTTTGGGCGGCAAATTCCAAGTCTTCGGTCGAAAGGCTTGCCATCAAGCTTGCCCGTAAGCGGGCGCTGCCCTTTTGCACGGTGGGATAGCGGATCGCGGAAATCAGAATCCCCTGTTTCTGAAGTTCTGCCGAAACCAGCAAAGCCTTTTCCTCATCGCCCACGATGATCGGAACGATCGCCGACGGAACACTCGGCACCTGCAGACCGGCCTTCTGCAAAGCCTTGCAAAAAAACTCTACATTTGACTGGAGTTTTTGCACGCACTCCGGATGATTTTCCAGATACCGCAAATTATTGCAAGCCGCAAAAGCGACCGCCGGCGCCATCGCCGTCGTGAAGATAAAGCTCCGCGCCTTGTTCTTCAAAAATTCGATCAGCTGCTTTTTGCCCGCGACAAATCCTCCTTCGCAGGCGATCGCCTTGCTCAAGGTTCCCACCGTCACGTCGGCATGTTCACAGCCAAAATATTCCGCAAGCCCGCGGCCCGTTCTGCCAATAACGCCCGTCGCATGCGCTTCGTCAATCATCAGAAGCAAGGAATGATCCTTTGCGATTTTCAAAAGTTCGGGAAGATTCGCCAAGTCGCCGTCCATGCTGAACACGGCATCGGTCACAATCACTCCGCGGACTTTTTCCGCCGCATTTTCGCCGAGCTTTTGACCATTTACATTCACCGCTTCCGCAATCTTGGATCTTAAATCTTCGAGATCGTTGTGCTTGTAAACGTAGCACTTTGCACGGGAAAGGCGAATGCCGTCGATAATGCTTGCATGGTTCAGTTCATCGCTAAAAATGATGTCTTTCCTAGCACAGAGAGCGGAAATCGTTCCCACGTTTGCCATGTATCCCGTGCCGAACGTAATCGCAGCCTCCTCGCCTTTGAACTTTGCAATTTCCTCTTCGAGCGCTAAATGTGGCGTCTTATTTCCGGTCGTAAGGCGTGCGCCGCCGCTGCCTGTTCCCCACTTGAGAACGGCATCCGCCATCGCTTTTTTAAGTTCTGGTATATTGGCGAGGTCAAGGTATGAATTCGACGCCAAAAGCATCAGTTCTTGCGATGGTTTCCCTGATGTTCCAGCGAGCTGAATACGGCTCGTTTCGGGGGTAGTCATGTGCCGTAAAGATCGATAAGTGTGATCCTTTTGCATCGACTGAATCACTTCATTTGTAAAATCGTCCAAAACGCTCATTTTTCGCCTTTTTTTCGGTCAACAATATAAAAAATCCGTCCAAACTTTTATGGACTATTTATCCATAGAAATTTCTTTCATACTTAAGGCATTCGACAACGGCGAAATATTTTAATAAAAATCAAAAAAAGGATTCGGCATGAAAAAGGCATTTCTCTCTTCCGTAGCGCTCCTTGCATCACTCACCGCTACCGCAACAGCAGCTCCGTTAGCAGAAGGCGGTGCGAAATTCGTCGGCAACATCACCACGAGCGGTCAAATCCGCAATGACATGGGAACGTACTGGAACCAGATTACCCCCGAAAACGGCTGTAAATGGGGTTCTGTCCATTCCCTCTCAAACGGCAACACCGGCACAAGTAAATTCGCCTGGGACAATTACGATAAATGCGAAAGTGCCTATAAATGGGCAAAAGAAGAACCGGGCAAACGTCACTTCAAATTTCACGCCCTGGTTTGGGGTTCCCAATACCCGAACTTTCTCTGCAAAAAGAAGAATCCAAGCATTACAATAGAAAAGACCAAGCAATACATTACGGAATGGTTTGACGCCGTCGCTGAAAAATTCCCCGACCTCGAATACATCGACGTCGTTAACGAAGCAATTTGGGATGGTAACAACTACCACTCCGGCTACGGCAAACCCGCCGCCGGTGCAGAAGGGAATAGCACCGACGACACGGAATGCGGAGGCTCTTATATTATCGAAGCTCTTGGCGGTGACGATGTCGTGAACGGCAAGCACCAATACAACTTTATCACGACAGCCTTCAAAATGGCACGCGAACGTTGGCCAAAGGCGGTCCTGATTTATAACGATTATAACACGCTAACCTGGCAAATAAACGAAGGCATTGAACTCATCCAGACCATTATCAAAAATGGTGCACCTGTCGACGCTTACGGTCAGCAGGCTCACGACTGTAAAGGCATGAGCAAAACGGATTTTGAAAGCAAGATGACCCGGATTCACAAAGAAACAGGCCTTCCCCTGCTCATCTCCGAATACGACATTAGCGAAGCGGACGATGCCAAGCAAAAAAATGACTACGCAAACCACATTCCTTTTATGTGGGAAACGGAATGGGTCGCAGGCATTACCATTTGGGGATACATCAACGGAGCTACTTGGGTGTCGAACACCGGCTTAATCGATAACGGCAGAGACCGTGCCTCCATGACATGGCTCAAGGAATACTTCGCTACAAATCTGGACAAGGGCAAAAATACAACAGGACTTGGCGGAGGCGTTCTCATCGATCCTGTTCCGCAGACCGCATACAAAACCCACACAATTCCGGGCAAAATAGAATCCGAAGACTTTGATGTTCCAGGCATCGGCACGGGCAATGCAGGCTATTACGACACCGATTCCGAAAATCATGGTGACAGCTACTACCGCAGCGGAGAAAGCGTAGACCTTTACGCTAAAGCAACCGGAGTTGTCGTCGGCTACAACGTAGAAGGCGAATGGCTCGATTACACTGTAAATGTTCAAGAAACTGGAGACTACACGCTTTTTGCCGCAGTCGCAGCGGCAAGCGAAGGTTCTTCCCTCCTATTCCAAGTGGACGGCGTTGATTTGACGGATACCATTTCGGTTCCGGCAGCCACCGAAGGCGAAGAAAACTACGAAGACTACAACAAGGTCAGCGCCAATGTCACCCTGACTGCAGGCACGCACATTATTAAGATGAAGGTGATCCGCTCCTGGTTCGACATCGACTACTTTACCTTGGTGAAGGGAAAAGACGCAACCGATCCGGAACCGATTACAAACGAATCAACCAGCGTCTTTTCAAACAATTTGAATTATGACGCCCAGAAACTTCAGGATTATCACGTGTTGAATTCACTCGGCATGCGTATCGGAACGATTTCCGCATACGGATTCTCCGCCGCTGCCGATATGCTCCAGTCGTCCAATCAGCTGAAGCAGTCCGGCGTCTATTATTTAAGGAACAGGACAACAGGCGTTTCCAAGAGCGTCCGCATCAGCCGTTAACTAAACTTCGACCAGAACCTTCGTTTTCTGAAGGAACTGAATGCATTCTTCGGCGGAAGCTTTCCTCGAGTCAAAGAGGAAAATGCGACCGCCGTTTTCGTCGTTCATCTCTTTCATTTTCATGATACGCACGTAGCCAAGCCTTTTGCTCGCCACGTAACCCGTCACATAATTTGGATCGTCGCTCATGCAGAATTCCGCGACCATGCCCGGTGCATTAGCGACCTTTGTCGCAAGGACAATCGCTTCGTTAAAATGGTTCTTTTTTCCGTCCACTTCGCTTGAATGCAAAGCGTCCATGTAAGTCGCCCGGACTCCGCGTTCCTTGTCCGGTTCCAAGCGCTTCCCCGTCGCAATATCGTAGAGCATGGCTCCGCGCATCGGGAAGGTTTCTTTTAATAGTTTAGATAAGTTCGTTTCAAAATCCTTCAAGAAACCGGCCAACTCGGAAGGCGTCGCAGTGTTCTCCATGGCATTTTCCAACCTGTCGTTGCAGGCGACATCGTCGCGAAGCAAGCCAAACGCCTTTTTCAATCCTTCTTCTGCCGTTTCCACGTCCACGCGGGTCACTGGCAAAGCCTTCAAAATTTGGATATCCTTTTCCAGGACCTTCTCGATTTTCACATTGATAAAATCCGGATCTCCCTTAGAATGCGACATCGCCCGATGCACCATGGCCCTGCAAACATCTTCCACCATTTCGCGTTTTACAATGCGTTCCGCACCGGAAATATGCTGTTCGTGTTGATTGACGCCTTCGCCCATATGCTGCGAAGCTCGCATTTTTAAGCTATAGTAATTCATAATGACCTCAATAAAGGGAATCTTACATTCCCTTATTCGTGGAATTCATCATCCCCATCGACAACCGGCAAAGGTTCGCATTCCCCAATCCGTTTCATCGCTTCGCAAATGCGGTCTATTTCCGCTTCGGTCGTCACCAACGGTGGCATCGTGTACACGTAATTGCAGAACGGACGAAGCCACACTCCTGTTTCCCGAATGACCTTCAAAATGTCGTCAGATGAAGGTTTCGCTTTCAGTTCTAGCACCCCGATCGCTCCACAGACGCGGACATCCGCCGTATTTTCCAAACTGCGCAACGGTGCCAGATTCTGCTTTAAGCGAGCCTCAATCCGCTTCACGGCACTTGGATAATCCCGATTTTCAAAAAGCGACAGCGAAGCTATCCCCGCCGCACAAGCGAGAGGGTTCGCCATGTAAGTCGGGCCATGCATAAACGCAGAGATTTTACTATTCGTAATCGTCTCCGCGACCATCTCCGACGCCACACAGGCCGCCATGGTGATGCTTCCCCCGGTCAGCGCCTTCCCGATGCACATGATATCCGGCAAAATTCCCGCATGTTCCATCGCAAAACGCGGACCGGTCCGAAAAAAGCCCGAAGCGATTTCGTCTAAAATCAAAAGAATCCCGTAGCGGTCGCAAAGTTTCCGCAAACGTTTCAGATAGCCCGCATTATACAGCCACATCCCGTTTCCACCTTGGAAAACAGGTTCGCAAATGACCGCTGCAATTTCATGTAGATGTTCCGCAACGGTCTGTTCCATCGAAACGAAGTCCGTATCGTCCCAAGGTTCGTCGACTCTGCAGTTCGGACGTTCCGCAAAATAATGATGCGGCATGATTTCGCGAAAGAGCACATGCATGCCATCGGGATCCGAGAGCGCCATCGCCCCGGCGGTATCCCCATGATAGCCGCCTTTCAGCGCCACAAGCTTACTCTTTTCTGGATGACCCATGGCATACTGATACTGCACCGCCATTTTCGCCGCGCATTCCACGGCAATACTGCCGGAATCCGCAAAAAAGATTCGATTCAATCCCTGCGGCAAAAAGTTCACCAGTTTTTCACCGAGTTCAATCGCCGGTTCATGCGTAAAGCCGCCGAACATCACATGGCACATTTTTTCACTCTGCTTCTGAATCGCTTCCACGATTTCCGGAGCATTATGGCCGTGCGCCATGCACCACCAACTGGAAACGGCGTCGATCAGATGCAGACCGTCCGCCGTTTCAATCGTCGTTCCATGAGCTTCCTTTGCCAAGAATCGCGCCGGAGTATTTTTCAACGCTGCATAAGGATGCCACAGATGTTCTTTATCAAATTGGAGATTCTCTTTTAAATTCATGATTTAGGCTCACTTTTCAAAGAGAATAATAGCTCTTTCCGCTCAAATCATTCCGAGAAAGTACTGGTGAACCTTGCGATCCAAATCCAGTTCCGGGTGAAAAGCAAGGGCGAGCTGTTTTTTGTACTGCACAGCGACAATCTTATCACCAATCGAAGGAGAATCCACATGCGCGAGAACTTCCACGCCATCGTTCACCTGATTGATGATCGGAGCGCGAATGAATGTCATCGGAATATTCCCCACGTGCTTCAAATCGTGCTGCACAAAAAAGCTTCCCAACTGCCGACCGTAAGCGTTTCGTTCCACCGTCACGGGAAGCGTCGCAAAATACGTCGACTTGTCATTCGAAAGCTTTTCCGCAAGCAGAATCAAGCCGGCGCAAGTCGCAAGCACCGGAAGGCCTTCGCGGATCTTCTTCTGAAGAGGTTCAAAAAGACCGAGATCGCGAAGCAACTTCCCCTGAACGGTACTTTCACCTCCCGGCAGCACAAGGCCATCCATCGGACGATCCAAATCGCGCAACTGGCGAATTTCAAAAGCCTCGGCGCCCAAGGATTCAAGGACGCGTTCATGTTCAATGAACGCTCCCTGAACCGCAAGAACTCCAATGTGCAGTTTTCTTTTTTCCACTACTTGCCTCTTTCCGCCATCAGCAAGGCGATTTCCTGTTCGTTGATTCCGACCATCGCTTCTCCGAGATCTTCCGAAAGCGAAGCGATCAGCTTGGCATCGGTATAGTTCGTCACCGCCTGCACAATCGCCGCGGCACGCTTTGCCGGATTACCAGACTTGAAAATTCCCGACCCCACAAAAACGCCTTCCGCGCCGAGCTGCATCATCAAAGCGGCATCCGCCGGAGTCGCAACGCCACCCGCCGCAAAATTCACCACCGGGAGTTTTCCGTGATCATGCACATAGCGAACCAAGTCATACGAAACCTGCAATTCCTTGGCACGGTTAAAGAGTTCGTCTTCACGCATGCTCGTAATTCTTGCGATTTCCTGATTCATCAAACGCATGTGACGCACAGCCTGTACAATATCTCCCGTACCCGGCTCCCCCTTGGTACGGATCATCGAAGCGCCTTCTTCAATCCGACGCAGCGCTTCGCCCAAATCCTTTGCTCCACACACAAACGGCACTTCAAAATCACGCTTGTTGATGTGGAAAACATCGTCCGCCGGAGAAAGCACTTCGCTTTCATCGATGTAGTCAATTTCAATCGCCTGCAAAATCTGTGCTTCTGCAAAGTGTCCAATGCGGCACTTCGCCATCACCGGAATCGAAACCGCATCCTGAATTCCCTTGATCATCTTCGGATCGCTCATCCGGGAAACGCCACCCGCCGCACGGATATCCGCCGGAATGCGTTCGAGCGCCATCACGGCAGCGGCACCTGCCGCTTCTGCAATCTTTGCCTGTTCCGGAGTCGTCACGTCCATAATCACACCGCCCTTCAGCATCTGGGCAAGGTTACGGTTCAATTCGCTGCGGCTTTCTGTTTTCGTTTCGTTCGTCATCATGACCTCACTTGTTTTGGTTCAAGGGGTAATTTAGAACGAACAAAATCACATTCCAACGTTCAAGTTTCTATTATTTTGACCATACCACAATAAGGTCAGTTGCATATCAGATTTTTATATTTCTAGAAGATCAGAAACTTTTTTCAAGGGCAAAAGAATGTTCACCTACGACATGTCTAAAGCAGGAAGTGAATCTCTTTATCATTATCTGTACCAGTGCATCCGAAAGGACATTCTTTCAAAAAGGCTCGAAGCCGATTCCCGCTTGCCTTCCAAACGAAGCCTTGCCCAAAATCTCGGCGTGAGCGTCGTAACCGTCGAAAACGCTTATGCGCAACTCCTTGCAGAAGGCTACATCTATTCCCTTCCCAAAAAAGGTTTTTACATCGCCCAAATTCAGGCGCCCGCACAAGCCACCCGCTTTAACACAAAGCCCAGCAAACGTTCCCACCAATACACAGCAAACGACGAGCCCGAAAACCTGGACCCCAAATACATCGCCGATTTCGCAAGCAACGCCGCAGACATCGAAAGCTTCCCCTTCAGCACCTGGGCAAAGATCACCCGCGAAATCCTCTGCGAACGTCAAGCCGACCTGCTCCGCGTATCGCCCAGCGAAGGCGTCTTTGAACTGCGCAGGGCCATTGCACACATGCTTCTCGAATTTCGAAACATTCGCGTAGCGCCTTCGCAAATCGTCATCGGCGCCGGAACAGACATTCTCTACGGGCTTCTTTTGCAGTTACTAGGCTTTGACAAATGTTACGCAATTGAAGATCCCGGCTACAGCAAAATTTCAAAGCTCTACAGCCAGTACAACGTGGACTTTTGCTACATCCCCGTCCAAGCCCAAAGCTTTGTCGCAGAGCTCGAAAAATCCAACGCCGATGTGGTACACCTTTCGCCGTCGCATCATTTTCCTACGGGAAAGGTGATGCCGATTGCCGAACGTTACCGTTTGCTCAGCTGGGCGACCGCATCGCCCAAGCGCTATATTATCGAAGACGATTATGACAGCGAATTTCGCATGTCTGGAAGACCCATTCCCGCTCTGCAAAACATCGATGTTCTCGACAAGGTCATTTATCTGAACACCTTCTCCAAAACGCTGACTTCGACGATTCGCTTGAGCTACATGGTTTTACCCAAATCTCTCGCCCAAAAATTTCACGAGGAACTTTCCTTTTATTCCTGTACCGTCTCTAACCTCGACCAATATGCGATGGCTCGCTTTATGGAAGGAGGCTTTTACGAAACGCACATCAACCGCGCACGCAATCTGTACCGTGCAAAACGCGACGCCCTGCTCACCGCCATTCAAAAAAGCAAGCTTTGCAAATACACCACGATTTACGAAGAAGATGCGGGACTGCACTTTATCTTAGGCGTTGATACAGATCTTTCCGACGTGGAATTCTGCAAAAAAGCGGAAGCGAGAGGAGTTCACATCCGCGCCTTGTCCGAATATTACTTTGAAGCAGAGCCCTCCCTGCACAAGTTCATCGTGAACTATTCCTCGGTCGATAAAACTTCCATGCCGCAGGCGGTACAAGTCCTTTCATCGATCGTCGGCTAAGCGCAATTTAGGCGAGCATCGCGTCCAAAAGTTCTGTCATCGCCGCGTTCAATTCCGGGAGAGCGGTCTTTGCCGTTTCCAAAATTTGCGACTTCGACTGCACATACTTCGCCTTTGCAGACAGCGCCGCTTCCAGTTCTTCCGCACAGTTTTCAAGCAAGCTGTTCAAGGATTCCGCAGTCGTTTCCAAATGGAATTGCAGGCCTAGAGAACGTCCCATCTTAAAGCCTTGATTACGGCACGCTTCACTGTAGGCTATCGATTCCGCATATTCCGGAATATCAAAGGTTTCACCATGCCAATGGAAGGCGTTGACCGTAAAGCCGTTTTCAAACGTCACCGGGTAAAAACCGATTTCCTTTTCTGGATTCTGACGAATCGGAGCAAAGAAAGCGTTCGCCATAATTTGAGCGCCTAGGCAAACGCCAAGCACAGGCTTGTCCGCCGCAAAGAGTTCACGGCAAAGCTGTTTTTCTTCTACCATAAAAGGATACTTGTCTTCTTCCAAAGCGCTCATCGGGCCACCCATCAGAACCGCAAAGTCCACGTCCAAAGAACTCGGCACCAGATCGCCTGCATAAAGCTTTACCAGGTGAACGTGATACCCTTTCGATTCCAAGTATGGAAGAATGGCGCCAGGACCTTCAAAAGCAACGTGCTGAAAGATATAAGTTTCCATGCCTGCAAAATAAAAAAATCCCGGCTTAGAGCACTAAGCCAGGGATTTTTTCAGTCTTGATAGACTCAGATTATTGAACGCGCTTCATCATGATGCGGCGGTTCAGTTCGCGACCTTCAGCCGTGCTGTTGTCGGCAACCGGATCCGCTTCGCCCATACCGACCGCTTCGAGACGGCTCTTATCTACGCCGTTCTTTACGAGTTCGGTAACGACTGCGTCGGCACGCTTCTGAGAAAGTTTCAGGTTGGACTTATCGTTACCGCGGTCATCGGTGTAACCGAGGATCTGGTAGCGTTCATCCTTGCGTTCCTTCGAGTTCAATTTCTTAGCGAGTTCACGGAGAGTTCTCTTCGAGTTAGCCGTGAGCTTGGCCTTGCCACTTGCGAAGTAGACTTCAAGCTTGATTTCTTCAACAGGGCAGCCATCCGCATCCGGAGAACCGGCTTCGAACGGACACTTGTCGAGGCCAGAGCACTGACCGGCGAACATGTCGAGCATACCCTTCTGAGTAACCCACGGATCGCAGACGCCGTCCGCATCCGAGTCCGGATTGTCGAGCGGGCAACCGTTGTTGGACACAGAACCCGAGTCAAACGGGCACTTGTCAAGGCCGGTGCAAACATCTGCGAACATTTCGAGCATACCCTTCTGGGTAACCCAAGCATCGCAAACGCCGTCCTTATCCGAGTCCGGATTGTCAAGCGGGCAACCGTCATTCTTCACAGAACCAGAATCATACGGGCACTTGTCGAGACCGGTGCAGACATCCTTGAAGACATCCTGCATTCCCTTCTGGGTAACCCAAGCATCGCAAACACCGTCATGGTCAACGTCCGGATCTTCCGTCGGGCAGCCATCCGTTGCAAGCGGACCCTTTTCGTTCGGGCATTTATCCACGCCCGTGCAGACGCTCTTGTAATCATCGAGCATGCCGCGTTCCGAGACCCAAGCATCGCAAACGCTATCCTGGTCGGAGTCCGGATTGCCAAGCGGGCAACCTTCGTTTTCAATCGGGCCATATTCAGCCGGGCACTTATCCACGCCCTTGCATTGCTTCATGTTCGGATCGGTCGGGTTTTCGAAGAAGTAGCCGAGCTGCTTTTCGGTAACCCAAGCATCGCAGAGACCATCACCATCGACGTCCGGATCCGGCCACGGGCAACCCTTGTTAGCCACAGGACCAGCTTCACCCGGGCACATATCGTAGCCCTTACAGACGTTAGCGAATTCAGCGAGGAGACCTTCGTCCGTCACCCACGGAGAGCAGAGGGAGTCGTTATCCGGGTCCGGGAGCTTGGTTGGGCAGCCGCTGAAGTTCGGCGAACCAGCCTGAGCCGGGCATTCATCGATGCCGGTGCAAACGTCAGCAAACTTAGCGAGCATATTCTTCTGAGAAACCCACGGGTCGCAAACGCCGTCCGCATCCGGATCCGGATTGTCGAGCGGGCAACCGTCAGAGCCTGCACCCTGTTCGTTCGGACACTGGTCGATGCCTTCGCAGATTTCAGCAAATTCGGAATGGAGACCCTTTTCGGCTACCCAAGCATCGCAAATACCATCTTCATCCAAGTCCGGGTTCGGCCACGGGCAACCATCGTTGCGCTTGTCGCCGCGTTCATCCGGGCACTTGTCTTCGCTATCAGGAACGCCGTCACCATCGCGATCCGGGTCGATCAAGAAACCAGACCACGTGATGCCGCCGAAGCCGTAAGCCTGCGGAACCGTGCGGGCCTTGTAAGTCCAAGCCTCTTCCGTCTTGCCATTGGTCATGTGAGAACCGTCATGCGAGAATCCACCAGACACACGACCTTCCGTGTACTTCTTTGTCACAGCGAAGTGACCACCGACCTGAAGGTCGAGGTGAGAACCGATATGGAACACGAGACCCACAGAGGCTTCGTTCATCGTCATCGGTTTGAGACCTTCGTAGTCGCCATCAAAGATGTCCATATAGTATTCACCGAAGATGGAAACGACCGGAAGCGGATAGATTTCGATACCGGCAGCCACATTATAGAAGCCCGGGAAATTATCGTTACCCACCGTGAAACGGTAGCCGCCGTTCAAGTGGATGAGAATCGGAGCGGCTTCGATCTTACGCATATCCATCGTTGCTGCGAGAACAAAACGCATGATCGAGTTCTTGTTACCGTAAGCGTAACCAACGCCCGTATTTCTATTGATATAATCCGGTTCGCGGATCCAAAGACCGCGCTTGTTCGCGTCCGTCGTCGGGAAATCCATGCCGAGGAGCAACGCGATATCAAAAAGCTGATCTTCCGGAAGCGGTGCACGGAACTTCAAGCTGGCGCGGAGATTACCGAGATAGCCCTGATTAGCCGCATCACCTGCACGCGTTTCCTTGCCTTTTTCATCGGTATACTTATCAAAACCGACATGGTCATAATAAAGCGGAAGCATTACCGCTACGTCCACAATTTCGAACATGCCAAAGGACATGCCGAAGTAGCCGTTTGCACCATAATATTCAGACACGCCGTTACGGCCCGTGTTCGAATAGAACTCTTCGTCCGAGAAAACGCTCTTGTCATTCGAGATATCGCCCAAAACGCTGATACCCAACTGACCATGCTTCATGGACTGTGCTGAATATGTTTTGTCAAAACCGAGTTGTCCGCTCTTGTTAAAGGTTTCGTGCGCAAAAGCGAGCGAAGCCGATAAACCAAGAAGGGCCAAACACTTTATGCAGTTTTTCATTGGTTCTCCTTCTTATAAACCAATCCGAACCCGCCAACTGCGACGGGCATATTCCTAAGGAAAAAGATAGTTAGAAAAACTTTTTTTGTCTTTATCATTTTGTTTCAACGCAACTTCGTTACCGCATTTTTACATTGCATCTTTCGTTTACAAATCGTTACGTTTCAAAGAGTTCCGGGAACTCCCGGCGCAGGCTCGTAAACCCTCGGAACGAAATAATCAAATGGTCGAGCACCGGGATTTCGAGGAGCTTGCCCGCCTGTACAAGACAACGCGTCACCTGTTTATCTTCTTCGCTTGCAATCAAAGAGCCCGACGGATGATTGTGCGCAACGATGACGCCACTCGCCCGGTCCCGAATCGCCTCGGCAAAAACCTCCCGGGCGTGCACCTGGGTTCGGTCGGCAAGGCCTTCCGTCACCACATGCACCCCCAAGAGCCCATTACAGTTACTTAAAGAGCTAACGACAAAACACTCCTGCTGTTTAAACTTGAGAAAGGCGATATGCGGCACAAGCGCACCGGGCGATGCGATGCTCTGCATCTGCGCACCAAGAAAAAAACGCCCCGAAAGTTCCAAGCACGCGAGAATTTGCGATGCTTTCGCCTTTCCAAGCCCTCCGATGCGGCAAAGTTCTTCAAGGCTCGGGCGACGAGCCATACCCGAAAGGAAGGTGGCAAGCTCTTCCGAAAGGGTAAAAACGTCCTTTTCGGAGGTTCCCCTGCCGAGAATCAGAGCGAGCAGGTCCGCGGTCGATAGGGACTCCGCGCCTTCCTTTTGCAAACGTTCCCGGGGAAGTTTTGTTCTGTCACAGACAATCATGCGATTTTTCCTCTCTTTTTAGGTCTTTTTTTGTGATTTGGGACTCATCCTTATAGAAGGACGCTCGAAAAAGCGTTTTGTCCACCTCCAAGACAAAAAAAAATCTTTTTCCTGTCCGTTCCCTCTATTGGGGCAACTTCCACTCCAAAACACAGATTTTTAAAATTTAAGATTCTCAAAAAATCAAAACTTTCACTCAAAAACAGATGATTTTAAAATTTTTAAAAAATTTTTATTCCAAAAATCAGCAAATTCAACCTTAAACAAGCAAAATCATGAACTTTTTAAAACATCATTTTAAAAAATCGCATATTTTTTGCACAAAACCCTAGTAATAAGCCTTTTCATATTGTATATTTTACCTAGTAAAACGAATTCAATCTATCGAGAAATAACATGACAAATCACGCATTAAGCGGCGCACAGGTGATGCTCGATTGTTTAAAACGCGAAGGCGTTGACACAATCTTCGGTTATCCAGGCGGATCCGCAATTCCTCTTTTCGATGCACTCCTCGATTCTAATATTAAGATGGTGCTTTCCCGTCATGAACAGGGAGCAACCCACATGGCAGACGGCTATGCCCGTGCAACTGGCAAAGTCGGCGTTGTGCTCGTGACGAGCGGTCCGGGCGCCACCAATACATTTACCGGTATTTATACAGCTTTGATGGATTCCTCGCCGATTGTCGTGCTCGCCGCCCAGACGACCACTCCGAACCTCGGTAAGGACGCTTTCCAAGAATGCGATACGAGCGGCATGACTTTCGCAGCCGTGAAGCACTCCTTCCTCGTCAAGGACCCGAATGACCTTTCGCGCGTGGTGAAGGAAGCCTTCCACATCGCACGTTCTGGCCGTCCGGGGCCTGTGCTGATCGACCTTCCGAAGGACGTGACTGCAGGCAACTGCACCGCTTCTTTCAGCGATGAAATCGATCTCCCGGGTTACAAGATTCCGGCTCACGCCGATCCGGAAGACGTAGCGAAGGCAGCTGCACTTCTCAAAAAGTCCACAAAGCCTCTTCTCCTCGTCGGTCACGGCGCAATCATTTCTAACGCTTCCCGTCAGGTGAAGGAACTCGCCGAAAAGCTGAACGCTCCGGTAGTCGAAACCCTTCTCGGTCTCGGCGCTTTCCCAGAAACACATCCGCTTTCCCTCGGTATGCTCGGCATGCACGGTACCGCTTACGCGAACAAGGCTGTGCTCGAATGCGACTTGATCATGAGCATCGGTTCCCGTTGGGACGACCGCATCGTCGGTAAGATCGAAGAATTCTGCAAGGATGCAACGATTATCCATGTGGACATCGACCCGGCAGAAGAAGGCAAGATTCTGCAGCCGGACGCATTCCTCTGCGGAGATGCCAAGCTCGTTTTGGAACAGCTCCTCCCGCTCGTTTCCCGTCTCGATACAGAAGACTGGGTGAAGACCTGCCAGACTTACAAGAAGCGCTATCCGCTGACCTACCCGAAGCAGGGCGGTCTCCGTATGCAGCACATCATTTCGACCGTTTACGAGCTCACGAAGGGCAAGGCCATCGTCACGACAGACGTGGGTCAGCACCAGATGTGGGTCGCCCAGTTCTACAAGGCCGATTATCCGCGTCAGTTCATTTCGAGCGGCGGTGCAGGCACGATGGGCTTCGGTTTGCCATCCGCAATCGGTGCGGCCATCGGCGTCAGTTCCGAATTAAACTGGCCGATCTGCTGCTTCGCCGGTGACGGCGGATTCCAAATGACGGAATTCGAACTTTCGACAGCCGCCCTTCACAAGCTTCCGATCAAAATCTTCGTGATGGACAACAAGTACCTCGGCATGGTCCGCCAGTGGCAGGATATGTTCTACGGCAAGCGTTATTCTTCCGTGAGCATGGAAGGCAACCCGGACTTTGTAAAGCTCGCCGAAGCTTACGGAATCAGGGCATTCCGCATCAAGCGCTCCGCCGACGCCGAACGTATCATTCAGAAGGCTCTCGAGTACAACGAAGGCCCAGTGCTCATCCACTGCGAATGTGAAGAAGAAGATAATGTGTTCCCGATGATTCCGGCGGGCGCCCCGCTCACCGCAATGATGACGGAACCGCCCAAAGGTCAGCTGGAAAAGCCGACAGGGAGCACCTAACCCATGGCTACATTTGATAAAAATGCATCGGCTCACTGCTTGAGCCTTCTCGTCGCAAACCGTCCCGGCGTGCTCGTGCGCATCGCGCTCGTGTTCTCCCGCCGTGGCTACAACCTCGACTCTCTCGTGGTGTCCCCGACGCTCAATCCGGACTTTAGCCGTATGAACATCGTGGCACACGGTAACCCAGAAATTCTCGTCCAGATCATCAAACAGCTCGAAAAGCTCGTCGACGTGATCCAGGCGAAGGACCACACCGGTTCGACCACCGTTGAAAAGGAACTTGCTTTGATCAAGGTCAAATGCAAGCCGGAACAGAGAACGGAAATTCTCCAGCTCTGCGACCACTTCAAGGCGGTTACCATCGATATGACCGAAACCTCGATGATTATCCAAATCACGGGTAACACGGACAAAATCGATGCGATGAAGCACCTCCTCGACAAATTCGAAGTGGTGGAATACATCCGTACCGGAAAAGTCATCATGCTTCGTGGCGAAGATATTACTTAATCGTAATTTTAACAGCAATCTTCCCAAAAAAAGTCCCGCGCAAGCGGGGCTTTTTTTATATTCAAGCACATGAAAATATTTGTAACAGGGGTGGCAGGACAACTCGGCCACGACGTCATCAATGAGCTCGCTAAAAGAGGTTACGAAGGGATCGCCAGCGACATCGCTCCGACATACAGCGGAATCCAAGATTCCTCTGAGGTCACGCAGGCAGCATACCGTTCCATGGACATTACAAACCCTAAAGCTGTAGAAGCGACCCTCACTGAAATCAACCCGGACGTTGTCATTCACTGCGCCGCCTGGACCGCAGTAGACCTCGCCGAAGACGAAGACAAGCAGGAAAAAGTTCGTGCGATCAACGCAGGCGGCACGAAGAACATCGCCCTCGTCTGCAAAAAGCTGAACTGCAAAATGGTCTACATCAGCACGGACTACGTCTTTGACGGTCAAGGCACAAAGCCCTGGGAGCCGGACTGCAAGGATTACAAGCCGCTGAACGTTTACGGTCAGACAAAGCTCGAAGGAGAACTCGCCGTAAGCGAAAATCTCGAAAAGTATTTCATCGTCCGCATCGCATGGGTCTTTGGCCTCAACGGCAAGAACTTTATCAAGACGATGCTGAACGTGGGAAAGACCCACGACAGCGTCCGCGTGGTAAACGACCAGGTCGGCACTCCAACTTACACCTACGACCTTGCCCGCCTGCTCATCGACATGGTGGAAACGGAAAAATACGGCTACTACCATGCGACAAACGAAGGCGGATACATCAGCTGGTTCGACTTCACCCAAGAAATCTACAAGCAGGCGGGCCTCAAAACGAACGTTCTCCCGGTGACGACCGCGGAATATGGACTTTCGAAGGCTGCTCGTCCGTTCAACAGCCGACTCGACAAGTCAAAGCTTGTCGCAAACGGCTTTAAGCCTCTTCCGACGTGGCAGGATGCGCTTTCCCGCTACCTCAAGGAAATGCAGGACAACGCCTAAGCTTTTCGCTTTCTAGACAAAAAGACTCGTCCATCGACGAGTCTTTTTTTGAAGTTCTAGAAGATTACTTCTGTTCCGTTTCCGCCTGAGCCTGGCTCAAAAGATACGCGTTGATGAAAGGCTTGATCTTTCCATCAAGAACACCCGTCGTGTCGGACGTTTCTTCATTTGTACGCAAATCCTTCACTAGCTGATACGGTTGAAGAACATAGCTGCGAATCTGGGAGCCCCATTCCACCTTCTTCTTTTCGGCGAGGCGCGCATCGCGCTTCGCTTCTTCTTCCTGGCGATAATGTTCGGCGACCATCGTGGTGAGCATTTTCAAAGCCGTTGCACGGTTCTGAATCTGCGACCGTTCCGTCTGGCAGCTTGCGACGATACCCGTCGGGATATGCGTCATACGGACTGCGGAGTCGGTCTTGTTGATGTACTGCCCACCAGCACCCGAAGAACGGTAAACGTCCACGCGGATATCGGCCGGGTTGATTTCAAATTCGATTTCGTCGTGTTCCGGGTAAAGGTACACTGCACAGAAGCTCGTGTGACGGCGAGCGTTAGCGTCGAACGGGCTGATACGCACCAAGCGGTGAACACCGATTTCCGAACGGAGGAATCCGTAGGCGTATTCATCCTTGATTTCGATTGTCGCACTGCTGATGCCCGCTTCTTCGCCTTCCTGAACGTCGATGACCTTAAAGTCCATGCCTTCGCGTTCGAGGAAACGCTTGTACATCCGGAGCAGCATATTTGCCCAGTCGTGCGCTTCCGTTCCTCCTGCACCCGGGTGAAGGGTGAGAACTGCGGCACAAGCATCGTCCGGGCCCGAAAGCATCCGGCGAAACTCCATTTCGTCGACACGCTTCAAAAGGGCCTTGTAATCTTCTTCCACATTGTCGAAGAGTTCCTGCGAATCCGGTTCGGACTTAGCCATTTCGTAAAGTTCCGAAAGGTCATCGCAAGACGTGGAAAGCTCGTTCCAAGCGCCGATGGTCTTTTTGAGAGACGTAATCTTTTTGAGCAAGGCCTGGGCTTTGTCCTGATCATTCCAAAGATCCGGATTGCCGGATTCCTTTTCAAGTACCGAGAGCTCTACTTCCTTAGACTCAAGGTCAAAGATACCCCCGGAGCTTATCGATTCTCACGCGGAGTTCGGTAAGCCCTGTGTGCGAAGTCGTTGCCATTACTTGGCGCCTCCAATGGCACTTTCTGGAGTGTAATCCTTGTTCAGGTACTTGACCTTATACTTCTTGGCGAGTTCGTCCAAGTACTGCTTGATTTTGAGCTGACGTTCCTGTTCAGCCTGAACGCGGAGAATATATTCGATCTGGACCTTGTAATTTTCGAACTTGCCGTCGTTCTTTTCGGTGAGCATAAAGATCTGGAGACCTTCGCTCGTGGAGAAAACATCGGAGATTTCACCAACGGTGAGCTTGCTGATGGCCTTTGCGAAGTCAGCGCCCTTGCTCTTGGCGAGGAACTTGTTCATCACGCCGCCTGTCTTACGAGCATCAGCGTCGTCGCTGTACTGAGCAGCGAGAGTAGCAAAGCTAGCCTTGCCAAGGCGAACCTGGGCTGCGAGACCCTTGAGGAGTTCCTTCTTGTCTTCGATAGCCTTCTTGGATTCACCCTTCTTGCTCTTGAGGAGAATGCGGGCACCGCTGATGGTATCGTTCAAAGGAACCTTGGACTTGTTGAGTTCCCAGTAAGCGGAAATCTGCTTGTCGGTCGGATCTGTCGGATACGGCACCTTCTTTTCGAGAATGATGTCGCTCTGGAGCTGCTGTTCGATGCGCTGGTTGAACTGAGCTTCCGTGATGCCGCTCTTCTTGAGTTCCTTGTTAAAGGCGTCGATGCTCGGATACTGAGCCTTGAAAAGCTTGGCGACGCTGTCGATACGGTTTTTCGGAACCTTGATCGAAAGAGCCTTGGCTTCGAGCTTGATGAGTTCCTGACCGACGAGGTTGTCGATCACAGCCCAACGAACCTGCTTCATCGCTTCCGGCGGAATCTGGCGGCCACGCGCCTGAGCCTTGGCGAGAGCTTCGGTAAGGCTGTCCACATGGCCCTGGGAAATACCAGTCTTACCGACTTGGATCACATCAAAATTTTTACCGTTCATGAGCTGAGCAGAACCGAAAGTTGCACAGACCATGACAGGGATAAGAGATTTCTTAACAAGATTGAAAAAGCGCATAAGCACCCTAGGTTAAATTTTGGACGCCGATAATATAGAAAAATCGGAACTCATGAATTCGAATCGGAAGCAGAACCCGAAGAGGTCTTACCCTTGACGGCGGAAACCACATCCGGGACGAGATCTGCAATCTTCGAAACGAGATTGTTGTCGCGAGCAATCGGCATGATGCGCACATCTTCGCCCGTAATTACGACAAAAGCGACCGGATTGATGGAAACGCCACCGCCAGAAGCCGCCACATTTTCCTTGTGACCGCCAAGGCCAAAGCCCATCGAAACGCGGCTCACCGGAATGACCGTTGTGGCTCCCGCCTGAATAGGCTTGCCAATCACCGTTTCCGCCTGGGAAACCAAGCGGAGCTTTTCGAGAATAGTATCTGCAAGTGTATCTATTTGTGCCATACGATAATAATAGTTATTCCGGAGAATCGTAAACGTCCTGGGCGACTTTTTCAAAGCGTTCCCGAAGCGATTTCACGCCCAAATGCCCCCAGACACAGACAACTCTTCCGCCCGTTAAACGAAGCGCAACGCCGCGCTCCCCTGCCCCAGCGTCAAAACGGACCGTATCCGCCGAAAATTCGACACGACGGTCCGAACGCTGGATGTTTGCAATCCACTTCTGCCAGGCCTCCTGAGAAACGTAACCCCAGCTACGGGCCGCATTCCAACGCAAATCGTTTCCCTGATACCCCTGCGCAAGCATCGGGAATTCCGACGGAATTCCCAAAAAGTTTCGCATTTGAATAGAAGTTTCTCCCGGAATACGGTCCTGAAGCGGCAAACTCAAGAATTCTTGAGGTAGACCCGTGCGATAATCCGGGAACGCCTGGACATAATGTTCGAGTTCCGCACGTTCATGGTTTCTCAAAAGCCCATAGCGGAATACAAAAAGGCGCTTGCCCGCACGCATAGCGATTTCACGGGAATCCCCTTCCACGACCGGGAGCGTTTCTTGCACAAGTCCGCTGTTCAAATAAAATGCGAGCGCCGCCATGTCCGAAGAAAACTCAAGGATTCGAATGTGAAGCGTATCGCCCGGAGTCGGCGCGTAATCGACTTCCGCCATGTTCGAAATCGCATAGCGATGCAAATGCCAAGCGTGCGGAACATGTTGCAGGACGGAATTCGAATCATAAAGCTGCACGTGGACAGGCGGCTTTTCACGGTACAAAAATTTGTACAGGTTCAAATTCAGAAGGGTCGAATTTCCTTCACAGGCGCCCCAAAACAACGCACAAAGTAACAGTCCTAAAATTTCAAAAGTTCGCATTCCCTAGTCCACCCCTTAACGATAATTTTCCTGTGTAAACAAGTCCCTCAAATGCCTGCTGAACGATTCGCCTCCGGGCATCGGCACATCAAAGAATTGAAAGGCGTGAGCTACCATCCGAGGATCCCTAGGCGAAAGCGCCTTGCAAATCGAAAGGTTCAGCTTTCGCTTTCGAGGCTCGTCCATATCCGCGTATCCAATGTCCTTTCCCATTCCCACAAGGCCGATCCAGCTGCGCAGTTCAAACGCAAACGGAACCGGGACGATGTCGCCCGGAATATTTTGCCGAGCAAGTCCAAGGCCCCGCGGAGCAGGCGAAAACAGGCGCGAAGTCGCCCAGATTGCCTTGGGGCGGTAAGCGCTCTTTCCCATAAAAAAGATTTCGCCTAAATCTCGAAGGATTCCCTTGTACTCGGTCGAAGAAGCCCAACCGGTAAGCGGAGTCCGTCGGCGGACAAAGTTTCCGACGCTCCAGAAGATTCCCGGCACGCTTTCTTCCACGGGCCATGCGAATGTTTTTTTGGCTGAGCGGACAGTTTCGATGACTTCTACTTCGGTCGGAAGCGGAAACGTCCACAGCCTTTCTGCAGGGAACTTTTGAAAAAGCGCCTGCAAAACCTTTTGTAATAGCGAAAGCGGAATTTCTTGCGAAAGGCAAGAGCCTAAAAGGACCCAGGCGATTTTCGCTTCTGGAGATTCCGCTTGTTCGGCAACGGCGACAATCGGGTCCGGTACACTTTCAAAAGACCGCACGAATTCGGCAGTCTCCTTCATGACATCCGGATGTTCCTTTACCCACTGCATTCCGACTGTTTCAGCTGAATTAAATCAGGCTCTGACCCATTTTGACCGCCTGTCCGAGAGTCGACTTGAACAGGTTCGGCTGGCGTTCGGCAAGGATCTTGTCCGCAACCAGAATCACGGTACTGCCCATTTCAAATCGCCCGAGTTCCGATCCGCGTTCAAAACGGTATTCCGACTCTGGAACGTAATCCACACGCGGAGCCTTGCGCGGGAGCTTGCCCACGTTCGTTATCCAGTTCGGAGCGTAATTGACCACGATGCGGCCCACGTTCGTCGCACCGACCTTCACGAGCAAAAGTTCGCCTCCGCCATCCACGGCAATACGGGTTGTAATGCGTTCATTGATGCAGAAGAGACCTTCCACACGTTCCACGCTCCAAGGGTTCACCGGCCAGAGCGTTCCCGGGCAATAGCTTGCCGAAACGAGCTTTCCCGCTACCGGGGAATGGATACGGTGATAGTTGAACGGAGCGAGGTAGATTGTCGCAAAACGTCCACCGTCGAACCGTTCCGCAAGTTCCGGATCGCGAAGGAGTTCCGCGAGGGAATATTGCTTTCCCTTCGCCTGGATCATTTCCGCGTTCTTGCCTTCGAGGATTCCCGTCTGGGATTCACGACCGTCGACCGGGCTTACGACTTCGGCATCGGCAATCGGGCGAGCCCCATCCTTCAGAGTGCGGATAAAAAGTTCACCGATATTCGCATACGACGAAAGCGGTGCAGAAGCCTCCTCCATGTTCAAAGAATATGCTTTGGCAAACAGGTTGCGGGCAAGCTTCGAAAGGAAGGGAACCTTCAAATTGACAAGATTACCGAAAAGCCTCGATTCGAGATTCTTCGGCAGGAGTTTCATAAACACATAACGAGGAGAATTCATCATCGCAAAATTATATAACTTTGAAGCAATTTGAAACCAAAGGTTATCATATGGACTATCTATTTTTAGTCATCGGACTCGCCTTACTTCTTCTTGGAGCAGAATTCCTCGTAGACTCTTCCGTCGCGATTGCCAAACGCGCTCAAATTTCGAGCTTTATCATCGGTCTTACGATCGTCGGCATGGGAACCTCGGCGCCGGAGCTTTTTGTTTCGCTCTCTTCCGCACTTTCGGGCCACGGAGACGTCGCTATGGGAAACATCATCGGCTCCAACATCTGCAACATTTTTTTGATTTTAGGCGTTTCTGCCACGATTACACCTTTCGCCATTCAAAATGACATTGTGAAGCGCGACATTCCTTTTGGAATCTTTGCCGCGCTCTTGCTATTTGTGCTTGCGAACGACTCCCGGATTTTTAACTCTGCGGAAAGCGGACTTTCCCGAATCGAAGGCATCGTTTTTCTCGTTTTGTTCTTTGCCTACATGGCTTTTACAATTACAAAGAGCCTCAAGAACCGCAGTAAAGAGGAAGAAGAGGAAGCGGAATCCAGACTTTCGGGCAAGCCGCTTCCCCTGCTCATCCTGATTGCGATTGCCTCTCTTGCGGGGCTGATCGGAGGCGGGAACCTGTTCCTTTCTTCTGCTGAAAATTTGGCGCGCGCCTGGGGCGTCAGCGAAGCGGTGATTGCGATTACCATCGTCGCTATAGGAACTTCCCTGCCGGAACTCATCACTTCGATTATCGCCTCTCTCAAGAACAATTCCGAGCTCGCGCTCGGTAACGTCATCGGTTCGAATACCTTCAACATTTTACTGATTTTGGGAACCGCATCGACAGTCCATCCATTCAGCATTCAGGGAATTCGCATAGAAGACTTCGCGGTCATGATCTTTGCCACGCTTTGCACGCTGGGCGTTGCTTTCAGCTTCCGAAAATACTTCTTTACTCGTGGAGAAGGCATTTTCTTTCTCGTCTGCTACGTAGGCTATACCGCTTATTTGGTGGTCAGGTAAACTAGATGATCAATGCAACAAGCCGAACCCTTTGGATTACGCAAAAAAATATGAGAACTTGCTAAAGAGCTGTAGGACGGATGAAAATATGAATCAGGAAAAGAGAGAAACTACTCCAGAAAAAGTTTGTCCCAAATGCAGGAAACCCCTTGTTCTTCGCACGGTTAAAAAAGGTGAAAATGCAGGAAATAAGTTCTGGGGTTGCAGCGGTTTCCCGAAATGCTGGTACAGGGAAAATGAAAATCCGTAAATGACATTATTGTATTCGATCGCGATAGACCTTTTACAAATTCAAAAGCCTCACTGACTTTTCCTTGTTTGTGAAGGACTCGCATGGCTTTTCGTTTATGGATGCTTATCATTTTGTAGATCCCTTTTTCCCGTGATAGGGTGATTGGATTATGTCATGATGAAAAAATCGAATCTTCATTTTCCGGAAAAGGTTCAAGTATTTGTAAAATTTTTAGCAGGAATTTAAGATCATGCCTTCTGAACAAAACTCACTTGAAAAGCCTGCCCTTTGGACGCGGAACTTCACGACCTGTGCAATCGTGAACTTCCTCCTGTTCTTTAGTTTTTACCAGTTGCTCCCGATCCTTCCGCTGTACATCATTGAAAAATTCCAGACGGACAATGCGACGGCGGGCGTTATCATTTCGCTGTACACGATCGGTGCGCTAGCCTGCAGACCGTTCGCCGGTTTTTTGGTCGATACGCTCAGCCGAAAGCCGCTTTACTTTTGGACCTTCTTCGCCTTTACGCTTTGCTTCTTAGGTTACAAAACTGTAGGCCTTTTGCCGATCCTTGCCGTGGTGCGTTTTGCGCATGGTCTTTTCTTTGGCATTTCGAGTACGGCGAGCAATACGGTCGCGATCGATTCCCTGCCGGCGAGCCGCCGCGGCGAAGGCATTGGATATTTTGGCATCAGCGTGAACTTAGCCTTCGCCACGGGTCCGATGACAGGCATGTTCCTGTACGAAGCCTTTGGCGATTCGATCGTCTTTGCGATGTCGGTTATCCTCTGCGTCGTCGGGCTTATTCTCGTGAAGACATTGAACGTTCCTCCCAAAGAAAAGAGGCCTCACGCGCCGCTTTCCTTGGACCGATTCTTTTTGACCCGCGCGATTCCGCAATTCATCAACTTTATCTTTGTGGGCTTTGCCTACGGTCCCGTGACAAACTACATCGCCCTTTACGCAAAGGAACTTGACATTGGAGGATCCGGTTGGTTCTACGCCTTGATTGCGGCAGGCCTCATTATGAACCGTATCATGACGGGTCGTCTTATAGACCGAGGCTACCTGATTCACTTGGTGGGAGCAGGCATGACGCTCATTATTTTCGCCTTTACCCTGCTCGCCTTTGCGCAGAATCCGCTTATGTTCTTTACGTCCGCATTCCTCATCGGTACAAGCCTTGGACTTATTTTCCCGGGATACCAGACGATGTGTGTGAACCTCGCACGGCATGACCAGCGCGGCACCGCAAACAGCACCTATTTAAGCGGTTGGGACATCGGCATCGGCACGGGCATTTTAGTCGGCGGCTCCCTTGCCGAAGTTTTCGGCATGCACAGACAGATGTTCTTCGTTTGCGCGATCGCCCTCTTGATTGGCGACATCCTGTTCTTCACCTGGACTTCTAGGCATTACACAAAGCACAAGCTCGAAGGCTAAACGGGCGAATCCTTTCAAAAAAGTTTTTGTTTGCCGAGAAATCTTTTCGCATTCGGCATTTTTCCGTTATATTAAAGAATAGAAGAGATTTTCACTTAAAACGGAAGGAGCGCCTATGCCTATTTCATTCATTGTCTTTGTTCTCATTGGATTTATCATTGTCGCTGTCGGCGCTTATCGACTCGGGGCTCACTTTAGCCATGCCGCCAAGCGGGAGCAACCCGAAGAAAAGAACTCCATGCCTTACGATAAATGCGTCGCTGGGAACACGTCCAAATTCCAGTATGGAAGCCTTACCGACGCACGCGACGGCGAAACTTACCGCACCATTCGAATCGGGAATCAAGTCTGGATGGCAGAAAACCTGCGCTTTCATGCAGAAGGAAGTTTTGCCCCGAACAACCATGAAGAAAATGTCAAAGTGTATGGCAGACTCTACACGTGGAATTCCGCACTGGGTCTTCCAGATGAACCGCCTGAAGATTCTACAGCAAGCCACCTCGACATGACGAAGCAAATCCGCGAAAAGAACTACCAGGGCATTGCACCGGAAGGTTGGCACATTCCAAGCAACAAGGAATGGGAAACCCTGATGGCTCAGCTAAAATCAAGCGATGAAGACCTGCGCAGTGGCTGCTTTTGGCGCAAGCCGGGCAGGGATTCCCTCGGGTTTTTCGCCCTGCCTGCCGGTTACCGTTTTGGCAACGGAAGTTTCTTGCACTTTGGCGACCGCACCCGCTTCTGGAGCAAAGACGAATACTGTGGCAGATCCAACGCTTATCGCTTTGGCATCACCGAAGAATCGATGGACATCGAAGGCATTTACCGTTCCGATGCCATTTCTGTCCGCTGCATCCAGAATTCTTAATGCATCCTCCATACAAAAAGAGCCCGCCCAATGGCGAGCTCTTTTTTTGGGAATTGAAATGCCGATTACTTGTTTTCCGATTCCTTCGGAGATTCTTCGCTTTCGCACGGACAGTGATAGCAGTCGCCCGTTTCCGCATAGTCCTTACCGCTCCAGCAATAAGTGCAAAGATCTTCTTCCGGAAGGCCGATCGCCTGGATCAAGTCATCAATACGCTGGAACGCGAGAGATGTCAAATGCAACTTTGCTCGGATGTATTCGACCATTCCCTTGTATTCTTCGCTATCCGGATTGGTGTACTTGTCAAGATCTGCGTTTTCACCTTCGACGTCGCGAATATAACGGCGCGTAATCAAATCGTAAACACTCTTTGAACGGGAAAAGTTGATGAACTTGCAAGGATACACAAGCGGCGGACAGGCAATGCGCATGTGCGTTTCCTTACAGCCTAACGAATAAAGCTTCAATGCCTGCTTACCGAGCTGCGTACCTCGAACGATCGAATCATCGCAGAATACCAGGCGGCGGTCCTTGATAAGGCCAGGAATCGGGATGAGCTTCATGGAAGCCACATGTTCACGCTGCTTCTGGTCTTGCGGCATAAAGGAACGTGCCCAAGTCGGCGTGTACTTTACAAACGGACGTGCGAACTTGACGCCCGCTTCATGGGCGTAACCGAGAGCATGGGAAGTTCCGGAATCCGGGATACCGCAGGCTGCGTCCGCTTCCGTCGGTGTGCGCTTGGCAAGAGCACTACCACAGCGGTAACGGGTCATTTCCACGTTGCGGCCTTCATAGCTCGATGCCGGGTAGCCGTAATAGACCCAGAGAAACGAGCAGATAGCCATCTTGCGGCCCGGCTGCACCACGGTCGAAATCGAATCGGCGGTCATCTTCACCACTTCGCCCGGTCCGAGATCGCGCACATGTTCAAAGCCCAAGTTCTGCAATGCACAGCTTTCCTGGAGCGCGATCATGGCTCCGTCCTTTTTACCGATGACAATCGGGGTTCTGCCCCACTTGTCGCGGCTTGCGTAGAAAGTTCCATCGCTTTCGATCAAAAGAATAGAGATACTTCCCTTCACCTTTTCATGCACATACTGCAAACCTTCCACAATGGAGTCGCGCGTTGCGATCAGAGCCGAAATGATTTCCGTTTGGCCAACCATACCGCTGGTCGTAGAATACTGCAACTGCACACAGTTCGTGCTGAAAAGTTCCTTCTTTAATTCTTCGATGTTTGCAATCAGGCCCACGGTTACGACTGCAAAAGTTCCGAGCTTTGAGCTCATCACGAGAGGCTGCGGGTCCGTATCGGAGATTACCCCGATGCCGACTTTACCCACGAAAGCAGACAAGTCATGTTCGAACTTGCTGCGGAACGGCGTGTTCTGGATGTTGTGGATGGAACGATGGAAAGTTCCATCCGGTTCCAAGACAGCCATACCGCCACGATGCGTTCCAAGATGCGAATGATAGTCGGTTCCGTAAAAAAGATCGAAGACGCAATCTTCTTTCGAAACAACTCCACAAAAGCCACCCATATAGACACTCCTAAGCAAAAGGATTTGTTCTAGCTGAGCGAAAATTTAGAATTTTTTG
>NZ_JALFIA010000018.1:0-76425 GCF_022776125.1 Hallerella sp.
GAACGGTCTGGGCCAGGTTGTTTCTCAGCAGAACTTCGCAGGTAAGGCTGGCACGAATAGCGTTCAGCTCTCTACCGGATTCCGCGGCCCGGCATTCTTGATTGTCAAGCAGGGCAGCCAGAAGTACACGGCTCGCATCAATTTGAAGTAATTCGAAAAGTTGCAACGAAAGGCTCAGGCGTTTGCCTGGGCCTTTTTATATGTATTCAAACTCGCCGGCTTTGCCGGCGGGTTCGTTTTGATGGGTTTTGGATTGTTCGTTGCATCTTTCCTTTTTTGTATAAAAATCGACATTTTTGTAAAAGTCTTTCGTGCGAAGCTTTTGCCTTAACACAAAAGAAATCATTTTCTATCTTTAGGATACCCCCAAAAAAGGATTCTTGGATGCAAGATCGATTCATTGTTACTGGAACCTTCACTGACGACCCGTTTGCGATTGACATTGCTCAATACATCGGCCTTCGTGAAGACATTTCCGATACGGTTTCGCTCAAAACCTATGCGAACACCGAATTCTGTCCACGTTACATGCTCGACGTTTACGATGACGAAAACATCGGTAAGCGCCTCAAGGGCAAGATCGTCCTCATCTGCTCGTCGACTTCTCACGAGTGGAGCCGTAACGACCTCGCCATGCGCGTCTGCATTTTGGCCCGTGCCGCTAAGGAAAACGGCGCCGAAGGCGTTGTTCTCGTGGAACCGGACCTGTTCTACAGTGCCCAGGACCGCGGAGCCCACCGCGTCGGCGATCTCGAAAAGGATCGTCCGGTTACAGACCTGAAGAAGTTTGACGGTCAGCCGTTTACCGCTCTTCTCTTTGCTCAGCTCCTCAAGGAAGCGGGCGTGGACGAAGTCGTGACAGTGCATAACCACTCGGTCAAGGTCCAGAACCTTTACAGCGAAATTTTCGGTGGTCATTTCCACAACATGATTCCGACGGAAATGTATGCCCACTACATCAAGACTTCTAACTTTGTGCAGACCGGGAAGGACGGCGATAACCTCGTCATCGTCGCACCGGATAAAGGTGCAACTCCGTTTGTGAACGCAATGTTCGACGCTCTCCAGCTGCCGAAGTGCAAACGCGTGATCATGAGCAAGGTTCGTACTGGCGAACGTGAAGTCAGCATGTCCCTTTCTCCGGAAAGTGAAGTCCAGCTCGACTACCTCAAGGGCAAGGACGTGATTGTGTTCGACGATATGGTCCGTACCGGTTCTACAATCGTGCGATGCTGCGACTACCTGAAGACCGGCAAGCCGAACCGCGTTTGCTTTTGCGTGTCTCACTTCAATTCTAGCCCGGAAGCCCGTGAAAAGCTCAACAGTCCGGCTATCGATGAAATCCTTACGACGAACACTATCCCGGATATTATGAACCGTGACTGCCAGGGCCGTCTGCGTCACAAGCTCACCGTTCTGAAAATTGCGAAGTGGATGTCTCGTTACGTGATGCGCCTCTATGGTGAAGATGACGGTCGTTTCGACAAGAACTTCTATAAGGTCGATATGAGTTCTAAGAATCCGCGTTGGCCGCCTCCGCACATGTATTAATTTGTTCTAAAGGCTTCATGTTTCATGAGGCCTTTTTTTATGCTCTTGTTTTTTTTGTAATTTTAACGCCCCGTTGTTCTTTTCATATAAGGAAGTTTAACAGAATGGAAGAAAAAGAAGTCCTTGGTACAAAGGTTCCGTTGCAGGCAATCGACAAGTTCGTGGCGCCGGTGCAGCGATTCTTGAAAATTGAATCGACGGCTGGTATCGGTCTCATTGCCGTGACGATTATCGCGCTTTTGTGGGCGAACCTTTCAAATGAAACGTATCTCGCTTTTTGGTCACTTCCGTTCAATTTTACGATTGGACCGTGGAGCATCGATAAGGCTCTTCACCATGCGCCGACCCTCGGCTGGCTTGTGAACGATGCCTTGATGACGATTTTCTTCTTCTCGGTCGGCCTTGAAGTGAAAGGCGAAATCGTTCACGGTGAATTGCACGATATGCGCAAGGCTCTTTTGCCTGTGCTCGCGGCAATCGGCGGTATGATATTCCCGGCGGTTATCTACTTGGTGATTTGCCCGGGTGAAGCTCACCACGGTTGGGGCATTCCGATGGCGACGGATATTGCGTTTACGGTCGGCTGTATGGCGCTTCTCGGTACGCGTATTCCGCATGGTTTGCGAGTGATGATTTTGACGCTTGCGATTGCGGACGATATCGGTTCGATTATCGTGGTGGCTGTGGGTTATTCGAGCGGTGTGCAGTGGAGCGCCTTGGGCGTTGCCGTTATCTTCCTCACTTTGACCTGGCTTTCGTTCCGCTTGGGCATTCGCAACCTGTTTGTGCACGGCGTACTGGCGGTTATCTCTTGGTTCTGCTTTGTGCAGAGCGGTGTGCATCCGACCATTTGCGGTGTGATCATTGGTCTTTTGACTCCGGTGGCTCCGATGGTGAAGCGCGCTTACATGGATCAGTTGATTGTGACGGTTGGCGACGCGGTGAAGGAAAACCGCCCGATGACAAACGACCAGCGTAAGGAAGTGCTTGCGATGCTCGAAAAGACTTCCCGTGAAAGCGGTTCGTTGCAGGGCCGTTTGAATACGCATTTGCAGCCGTGGGTGAACTTTGTGATTATGCCGCTCTTCGCTTTGGCGAATGCGGGCGTGGTTATTGAACCGAGCGCGGTGAGCCTCGTTACGCTTTCCGTGGCGCTAGGCCTTGTGATCGGTAAGCCGCTCGGCATTTTCCTTGTGTCTTTTGCTGCGATCAAGGCGAAGATCTGTATGCTTCCGACCGGTGTGAACTGGAAAATCCTGTTGGGTGGCGGTATGCTTGCGGGTATCGGCTTTACGATGTCTCTCTTTGTGGCGGGCCTTGCCTTTGGCGATCCGGCGCATGCGACGTATCTTGCCGGTGCGAAGGTCGGTATCTTGACAGGCAGCTTTGCTTCGGCGATTTTCGGCATCCTCTTTATGAAGATTGTTTCGAAGCCGACGAACACGCCTGAGGAATCCAGCAGTGACGCCGTGGAACCCGTTTAACGACTGGGCGTAAAAGTTCCAAATCGGGATGGTTTTGTGGGAAAAGGGGCGGATTTGTCGCTCCTTTTCTTGCGAAATTTCAGAAAGTTGAATGTAAAAGGGATGAAAAATCCCGAAGGGCGCTTTTTGACCTACGGAATGGGGTGAAAATGCGCTTTTTAAACTTTTATTTGGATGCGTTCCGTTTTGCCTGAATTTAATTTCAGGGTATAACCTTTTGGAGTGCATTATGTTAGATCTTCTCACA
Source organism: Hallerella sp. (assembly GCF_022776125.1). Taxonomy (NCBI): domain Bacteria; kingdom Pseudomonadati; phylum Fibrobacterota; class Fibrobacteria; order Fibrobacterales; family Fibrobacteraceae; genus Hallerella; species Hallerella sp. Next base: position 3,283 of record NZ_JALFIA010000018.1, read on the forward strand.
GTCCAATCTAGCGCAGCTTATCCGACCGTTATTACGATGGCGTACACGCTGCTTCTCGCTTTCGTCTGTTCTACAGCGATTGGTTTTACCTATGAACATACCTTCCTCGGTCTTTCGTATTCGAGGAATTTTGTGCAGGCGCTCGTGTTGAGCTCCGTGGTAGCAGCTACGGTGATGCAGGCGATCGGTGACAATGTGGGTCGTGGTCTCGGTATGCTCGGTGCGCTTTCCATCGTTCGATTCAGAACGAGCTTCAAGGATCCGCGCGATATCATGTTCCTGTTTGCGGCACTCGGCGCGGGCATCGGCTGCGGTGTGTTTGCCTGGGGTATCGCTGCGGGTGGAACCTTGACCTTTTGTGTAATCGCTTTTGTGCTTTCCCGTTCGGGACTCGGTACCAAGAATTTCTTCGACGGTATGCTCCGTTTTGCAATGCCGAATAATTCGGAATCCCGCGCTCAGTTAGAAAAGATTATGCGGGCGAATATCAAGACATTTGTGCTGATTACGATGCGAGAGGTGGACGGAGGAGAACGCATTGATGTAGCCTACCAGGTTCGACTGCGCCGCAAGCGCCCGGCAAATGAAGTGCTGAAGGAGCTGACTCTGGTCCCGGGCATTTCGGACATTCACTTCATGATGCAAGACGCGACGACGGAAGTGTAGGAGGCTATCATGGGTTTCTCTAAAAAATTAGACGAATTGGCAGATCTGAACTCTTCGCGTTTTCATGCAATCGAATCGCACAAGATGCTTATCGCTTGGATTTTTGCGGTCGCGTCGATTATTGCCCTCGGTTATTTTTTCCACGGTCAGAAGATTGTGTTCTCGGGTATTGCGGAAGCTGCGGAAACGACTGTCAGTATGCCGGAAGCGGTAGAAGTCGTGAAAATTCACGTGATTCCTGGTCAGGAAGTTCAGGCGGGCGATACGCTTGTGGAACTCAGCCGTCCGGATCTTGCTGTGCGTATGAACGAGCTTACCCGTGAACTCGACGCTCTCGAAGGCCGTACCAATTTGAATTCGGCGGACATCGATCAGAAAGTGGCGAGCATTCAATCGGATTTGAACATCAAGCGCAATACGATTCTTCTTGAAATTGACAAGCTCAGTCAGCAGTACGAACAGAACAAGGCGATTTCTTCGAAGCTCAAGAGCATTTCGACTTCGATCAAGACAGACAGCTCGAATGGTATTCTGCTTTCCATTCGCAATCTGAAGCAGGAATTGAAAATTGCGGAATCGAATGCCGCTTCCCAGATCCGTCTTCTGCGCGGTAGCAAGGGCCTTGCAAAGTCCAGCAACAAGACGGAAGCCGAAGCGCTCCGCCGCGAAATGGACATTCTGAAGCAGCAACAGCAGGAACTGACGATCATCGCCAAGGAAGGCTGGGTCGTGGCGACTGTGGAAGCGCGTGACGGCGAAAAAATTTCGAGCTACAACCCGATCATCACTTTGACGCACAAGGCGGTGACTCTCGTGCGCGGCTACATCAACGAAAAGGTGTACACCCGCATCCAGGTCGGTGACGCGATCGAAGTGATCAGCGGTTCCGGTGAACGCATGGATGGTGAAGTGCTTGGAATGTCGAGCCGCATCGTTCCGTATCCGATCCGTTTGCTTAAGATGGTCGATATGCCGCTCTACGGTCGTGAAGTGATGATTCGCGTTCCGGACAAGAACGGTCTCCTTCTCGGCGAAAAAGTGACGATTGCGGAAAAAAGCAAAATGCCGAAGATCTTGGAAAAGTCTGCGATCCAGGGAGGTCAGGAATGAAAACTTTAGCTTGGTGCGGGATTCTCGTGGCATGCGCTGTCGCGGAGCCTCTCACGTGGGACAAGCTCGTTGCGTCTGCGGATGAAGATCCCGTTATTCAGGCTTCGCAAAAGAAGCAGACTGCTATCGGGGGCCGTTCTTGCACCAGACTTTGGGATGATCTCGAGTTTGAATATACGCTCGACGGTTTTGGATTCCTTGAACATGATTTCGAGTTGAAGATCAAGCCGAAGGCGTTTGGCGAAGGATCCGCGGATGAAGCTTACTGGAAGAGCCAGGCGGAGTATCAGCGTGCGCTGATGAACTACGACCGTTCCGCAGTGATGTTTGAACGTTATGAACACGCTCTGCGTTACGTGCTGCGCCAGCAGATCCGTTTGATCCATGAACAGCTCGCTCAGATCGCCGCGGACCGCATTGAAGTCTTGCAGGCGCTGGCGGGTTCTGAAACCTTTCGTTTGCAGGACCTGGTGACGGCGATGGAAGAACAGGCTGCGATCAGTGCAAAGCTCGTGGCGGATTCGAACTCGATGAACGATTCGAAACTCAAGCTCCTTTCGTTTGTGAAGGGATACGATTCCGTTTCGATCGATTCGAATTTTCTTCCGACGATAGATGAGCTGAAGAGTATTCTGAAGGACATGCCGATGGATGCGGAAAAGTACGCCGACGTCGCCGCCGCGAAAGCCAAGTGGCTGGTGAACGAAAAGAAGGCGGGCCAGGACGCGGCCGGTGAACGCAATTTCATTTCGAAGATCGGCGTCGGCTACAAGTACGTGCATGCAAAGTACAAGTACAAATGGGTGACGCAGTCCTGCTCCGGTTCTTCTTGCACCGAAGAATGGCAGTTGCAGCGTACCGACGACGACCGCAGAACTCAAGACAAGTTCTATGCCTCTGTCGCTATTCGTTTGCCGTTCTTCTCGGGAAACGACAATTCGAACCTCAAGCGCCAGATTGACGTTCTCGAAAGCGAACGCGACTACCAGGAAGCGAAGCGCGATTTGAGCCAGAAGGTGGAACGCTTGCGTGAAGAAATCCTCGGCTTAATCGCGGAACGCGATGTGCAGCAGAAGTTCGTGGAACAGGTGGACCAGGGCGCGCTCTTCGAAGACTTTGCGACGAAGGCGGGCAACGATCCTCTTCTTCTTTTGCGCGCCAAGGAAAGCTCCTTGCAGAGCCAGCTGAAGATTGTTCAGCTCGATATGGACATCTTTACCATCTACTTGGATATGCTCGACAGAATGGGTGCGCTTGCGCGTACCGATGTGACGAATCATTTGAAAGCGGGACCTGCAAAATGAGTGAAGCGCGCGGATTCAGCCTGCTCGAAAGATTCGAGCTCAAGTATCATATTCCAGTATCGCTCGCCGACGAGATAGGCGAGTTCTTGAAGCCGTACTGTGAAGAGGACTACTATTCCAAAATCACACCGGGTAAATTCTATTGGATTACGAATTTGTACCTGGATTCGCCGCGCTGGACTTTCCTCGGCTGGAAAAAGGCGGGGCTATTGGACCGCTTCAACATGCGCGTCCGCACGTATGGGGAACATCCGGCCGATGACGGCTCTTTTCACTTTGAATGCAAACGCAAAATCGGACGCGTCTGCTACAAGAGCCGTGGAACCATCAAAGGCGTAAATCCTTCCTTTGTCTGGGAACACCCGGAAGAGGAATGGCCGTGCAAAACGGACCAGGACCGCAAATATATCCGCGAATTCTTGAACAAGACGTGGCTGCACAATGCACATCCGAGACTGCTCACGCAGTACAAGCGTCGCGCCTGGTTCGGCACTCGCGAAGAATATTCCCGTGTGACGATCGATATGGGAATGCGCTTCCGCGAAGAAAACGGCTTCGATTATACCGTGAATCCGCAGGAAATGTGGTCTACGGGTATTCCGAGATTCTTCCAAAAGGACTGCAATGCTGTGCTTGAACTCAAATGTCCGGCTTTGCAGGTACCTTATTGGATGCTCGATTTGATTCGTCGTTTTAATTTAAAGCATGGCGCATTTTCTAAGTTCGGAAATGCAGCTGCCGAATGGAAACGCGTTTACGAAAAGCCGAAGGACTTCCGCGATGCGCGCTTCCCATATTTGGCAGGTAACTTTGAAGATTCGAAGGAGATCTTTGCATGAAAAAAATATTACCCTTGGCGGTTTCCGCCGCCATGCTCTCTACGTTTTCCATGACAGCCTGCTCCGAAAGCAGCAGTGGAAAAACGCGTACCGTTTCGATCCCGGCGATGGCCGTGACGGAACTCATGTATCATCCGGCGGACGGCTATCCGGAATTTGTGGAACTCACCCTTTCGGGAACATCCCTTTCCAGCATGTCCAACGTGAATTTGCGTTTGGACGGCGCTGTGAAATTTACGTTCCCCGATGAAGCACTCGACAAGGGTGAAATCATCGTGGTGACGGAAGACTCGGCGCTTTTCCGTGAAAAGTATCCGGATTACAAGGGGCGCCTGTTCCAGTGGGACGCCGGCTTTAAGCTTTCGAACTCGGGCGACGTGTTGGAAGTGAAGCTCGACGGTAAAGGCGACTTTGACGCCCGTTACGACAACAATCCTCCTTGGCCAAGTCTTGCCGATGGCAATGGGAGCTCTCTCGTTTACATGGGAGAAAATCCTGCCTATGCGGAATCCTGGGCGGCGAGCAAGATCGTGAACGGAAATCCGGGTTCGACCGAAGATCCTTATTATGCAACTTCCTCGGTGCGCATCAACGAAATCATGCCGTACCACAGCGACGAAACCGGCTCCTGGATAGAATTTTACAATGCGGGAACTTCGACAACGGACATCAGCGGATGGAAGGTTGTCCGTGCTGACGCAAAAGACAGCGTCCGTTACATTCCGAGCGGAACGACGATTGCGGGTGGCGCTTACCTTTCTTTGCACACGCTCCTGACGGAAGACGGTAACGAGTCAAGCGTTTCTTTTGTCGCCCGCGGTGAAGCGGTTTACCTGCGCGAAGTGCAGGATGGTGAAGTGACCGGTGTGGAATCGGGCATGGAATATTCCGCCGTCCCGACGGGGCTTTCTGCCGGCGTAATCGAACTTTCCGACGGGTCGACCCAGCAGGGAACTTTGCTTGAACCGACTGAAGGCGCTAGGAATTCCGAAATCGATCTCGGACCGATTTACATCAGCGAAGTCTTCTACAATCCGCTCGACGGCGACGTGGAATTCCTTGAAATCGTGAACAAGGGTGATTCGACGGTAACGCTCCACCCCATGCTCAACCTGAGCTACAAAGGCTGGAAAATCGGCGGTGTCGGCTTTGAATTTGGAGAGAACCATACGCTCGAACCAGGTGAAGTCGCAGTTCTTATCCCGTCTTCTTATACGGATACGGACGGTTACACGTCGGTGAGTATTACTGTAGACGAATTCCGCAAAAAGTGGGAAGGCGTGCTTGCCGATTCCGTTCAGGTTTTCCAGTACACGGGTAAGCTTTCGAACCGCGGCGAAAAGGTCTCGGTCGAAGAACCTTCCGAAGTGGCAAAGGACCTGAAGGATTCGACGATTGTCTACTACCACGTCTCCGATGCGCTCCTCTACTCCGACGGCGGCCTTTGGCCGGAAGAAGCGGACGGTAAAGGTTACAGCTTGAATCGTATCGATTACTCGATCTCGGGTTATGAACCTTCGAACTGGGAAGCGAAGGAGCCGACTCCGGGCGTTTTGTAAAATTTTATTTCGCGGTGGACAAATCACAGCGAAAAGCGTCTTATTCCTAAGAGGGTTCCACTTTACAAGGAGGGAACCCTTTTATGTTAGAATCCAAATTCCAAGGTAACACAGCCCCGCTCAAAGTGGGGCTTTTCGTCGATGGCTTTACCATGCGCAAGGTCAACGAATATTACCGGAGTGCAAATCCGGAATGTTCGGGCATCAACTTTTTAGGATTAAAGCATTGGGTCGCCGTTCAAGCGAGCCGCTACTTTTGGCCCGGACATCCAATCGAAATGATGGCGCATTATTACCATCCCTACCGCAATCCCGAAGAGGATAACGATTACCGCCACCGCGGCATGATGTACTTTTCGGACGAGCTCAAGAAGGCTGGCTACGACGTGCATTTCGCAGGCATCAATTATGCGAACGACCTTTGCCCAAACTTAGAACTCAAAGAAGATGTAATGCTGTATGCGCAGTACCATCAGCTACACGCTCTTGTGCTTGTAAGTACGCAAGGACAGTTCGCCACCGTTCCGCAGACGCTTGCATCCATGGGAATCCAGACGCTTCTGCTCGGCTGGAACTTTGTCTATCACAACCGCGACCGCGAAGTCCACTGGCATACGGATCAGGACTTGAGACGTGCCGCCACTTACTTTGTACCGATGGAACAGATTATGAAAAAAGCCAGCACCGATGTGCTGGCTCAAGAACTCTTTCTATCTCCGAGATTGAAGATTAAAGCTTATCGCGAAGTTTCTTCTGGTTTTCCGAGAGGAACGTCCAGGTTACCTTTGCGCCAATAAAGTAGGTGTCTCCGTTGTTGTCCGGATCGCCGAGCTTTGCGCCTTCTACGTCAAACTCGTTGAAACGGATGACGCGGTAACCGCCGTAGACGCCAATCGAGAACGGGTCGAAGGCGAGACGCAATTCGAGCTCGCTGTTGAAGGTCGGGGAGAAGACGCTGTAGTAGCGGTTGCGAGCGTTGACATAAGTGCCATCGCTCGATTCAAAATCATAATTGGAAGCGAGGTGAATGTTCAGGAGGTTGAAACCGATACCGAAGGAGGGAATCAGGTTGATGACTGTATTTTCGCCGAAGAGCTTCCAGCCGAACATCCAATCGATGCCGTAAGCGAACCACTTCACATCGTAAAGGTCCTTGCTTGCGCTGCTCTTGGCAGAAGGCTTATCGGAGATCTGAGTCGGCATAAAGTTGATGTCGAACCAGGTGAGGAACTGGTGGTACTGCGCACCGACTTCCACGTGCATACCGAGGTAGTAGTCGTTGAAGTGTTCGTAGCTTCCGATAGAACCATCCGGTTTGATCGTTGTTATGGTGTCGCCGTCGGCATTGACTTCTTGAACCATGTAGCCCTGGTTCTTGTTGAAAAGCACCTTGTTCAGGTAGTCTGCGTAAGCGCTACGCATGCCGCGGTAGTCTGCGCCAAAAGAAATGAATCCGCGAATATCATGCTTTTCATAGAAACCTTCTTCAGGTTCTGCAAATGCGGAAGTCGTTATAGCGCAAAGACTTGCGACGAAAAGAAGAATGGAAAGTGTTCTGTTTTTCATAACATTAAAATAGCTTAAAAATCCTTTTACGGACAGGGCTCTATAAAATTCCACTTGAAAAGTCCAAGAAAGAGAGGCGTTTAGATGGCTGATTCGGACTTTTAATGCTTTTTCCCGCCAATTTTTTATGTTTGGGCTATGAAGAAAAATTTGCTCCGCCTGTTTTTCGCCCTAGTCCTCGCAGGAATCCTCTATTTATTCTTTGCCCAGTTAAAGCTTCCCGAGGCGGTCGTTCCTACACTTGCGGAGGATTGTGCCGAAGTTCCGGAAATGACGCTTTCCCACGCTAAAAATTTTGGCGTGAACCGTTGCGGAGAATTCCGCATTTTGTGGGTCAAGAACGGGACTGCGGATTCGCTCCGTTGGCTGCTCAGGGATTCCCTTTCTCCGAAGAACGTACCGCAGAATTTGGCAGAGCTTCCGGTGGTCGAAATCCCGGCGAAGCGCATTGCTATTCTCTCTTCGACGTATCTCGGATATTTGACGGCACTGGGCGTGGAAAATCGCGTGGGCGTGATCGATGTGAAGAAGTACATCGCGAACCCGGAATTCTATGCCCGCGTGGATTCTCTGAAAATTGTCGAAGCCGGCGAAGGCATGGCGATGTCGGCGGAAGCGATTTATGAATCCCGTTCCGATGTAATCTTTGCCTTTTCGATGGGGGAGTCGATTCACGATGCGTTCCCGAAGCTCGCTCGGCTGAAAATGTCCGTGGTGCTAACTTCGGAATGGACGGAAAACAGTCCGCTTTCCAAGGCGGAATGGCTCAAGTTTTTTGGCCTGATTGTGGGGAAGGAGACGCTTGCGGAGTCTCTCTTTAACGACAAGGTCAAGCGTTACGAAGACTTGCGGGCAAAGCTGGATTCGCTTTTGCAAAATGAAAAACGTCCGGTGGTGATGACGGGAACGCCTTCCTCGGGAACTTGGTACGCCTCTCCGGGTAAAAGCTTTATGGCGAACTTGATCCACGATGCGGGTGGCGAATATCTGTGGCACGAGGATTCCTCGGTCGCATCTTTTTCGCTTCCGTTTGAAAAGGCTTTTGCTGATGCGCAGAAAGCGGAGATGTGGTTGAATCCGGGAGCGGCAAAGAACATGCAAGAGATTTATGCGCGGGATTCTCGTGTGGAACGTTTGCCGGTATGGAAATCGAGGGAAATTTACGAGTACGATTTGCGAAAAGGACCGGAAGGCGGGATTGATTTTTACGAAAGTGCCGTCGTAAAACCGGATTCTCTATTGTTAGACGTGGCGAAAATGCTTCATCCGGCATATTTTAAGAGTATCCCGTCCAAATGGTATCGTAAACTTTCTAATATTTAGATGCTATGACAGCTCATTCTAGTATCGGTGATTGGATTTCAGCTTCTTATGAAAGAGAAGTTCCCTTTCTGCAACAGATTCCGCGTGAATCCGCTGACTTCTTTTTGCTGAATTCCCAGATTCGTGAATATGAAGCGGGTGATGTGATTATTACGGGCGATCGCGAAGGCGAATCGTTCTGCGTGTTGCAGAGCGGCCGTGCGCAAATTTGCGGTCAAATGATGGCAAATGGACGTTATAATTCGTTGGGCTGGCTCGAAGCGGGCGCATGCTTCGGTGAAATGTCGATTCTTTGCAACGAGAAGACGAGCAATACCGTCGTCGCTTTGGAAGACTGCACCGTGTTGCACCTTTCCCGCGATTCGTTCATCAAGTTCCTTGAAAAGAATCCGAGCATCATGGTCTGCCTGTACAAGATTGCCGCAGACCGTCTCCGCGCCAAGAATCAGGCTCTCGACGAATTCGAAAGCCTTTCCCTTCTCGCCAGTGCCAAGGTCCTTCCGTTCATCGATTTTGCGCAAACTCTCGAAAAGAGCCGTGTGACGGGTACCGTTCTGTTTGAATGCAACGGTGAAACAGGCTTTATCGCGTTCAAGGAAGGCCGTATTTGCTGTGCAAAGAGCGGACGCCTTACCGGTCCGGACGCTTTGGAACTCATGCTCTCTTGGAGCGATAATACCCTTTTTAAGTTGGACACGCACCTGATGCCGGATACGATCAACATCAGTCAGCAGTCCGATACGACCAGTTTAATTTTGGACGCTTTGAGAAATATCGACGAGAAGCAGTCCCAGCAAAAGAATTAATTTAACCAAAGGAAAAATCGTATGAATTATGCAGACGCAGGTGTTTCCCTTTCTCGTGCAGACGAGGCAATGGTCGGCGTGAAGAAGTCCGTCCGTTCCACGTTCAACCAGTGCGTGCTGGGTGACGTTGGCAACTTCGGTGGCCTCTTCACTCTGAAGCATCTTGGTCTCAAGGATCCGGTCCTTGTGAGCTCTGTGGATGGTGTCGGTACGAAGCTCAAGGTCGACATCGAAATGAACACCCCGACGCTCCCGGGCCAGGACATTGTGAACCACTGCTGCAACGATATTCTCGTTCAGGGTGCACGTCCGCTCTTCTTCCTCGACTACGTTGCCATGGGCGCTCTTGACCCGCAGGTGATGACGGGCATCGTGGAAGGCATGTCCAAGGCTTGCCGTGAAAACGACATGGTCTTGATCGGTGGTGAAACCGCTGAAATGCCGGGCATGTACACGGTCGGCGATTACGATATTTCTGGCACGATCGTCGGTGTTGTCGAACGCGAAAACATCATCGATGGCTCTCGCATTCATCCGGGTACAAAGATTCTCGGTCTTCCGTCTACCGGTCTTCACACGAACGGTTACTCCCTCGCCCGTAAGGCTCTCTTCGATGTCGCCGGCTACAAGGTGGATTCCCGCGTGGAAGGCCTCGACAAGACGATCGGCGAAGCTCTCACGGTTCCGCACCGCAGCTATTACAAGAGTCTCATCGACCTCACGAATGCGAAGAAGCTCGACGGCCTCGTACACGTGACGGGTTCGGGCTTCCAGGGCAACATTCCGCGTATCCTCCCGGACAACGTGGACGTCGTGATCGATCGAACCTCTTGGAAGGTTCCGAAGATTTTCCAGCTCATCCAGGAAGCGGGCTCTGTCGAAAAGGACGAAATGTACAGCACGTTCAACATGGGCATCGGTATGCTCCTCTTCGTGGACGACGCCAACATGGCTGATGTCGAAGCTCACCTCAAGGCGAAGAACGAACCGTTCTACCACGTCGGTGAAGTTGTCGAAGGTTCCAAGAAGGTTCTCTTCCGCGACTAATTTCGAGATTTCGAAAGCTTATAAGAAAGGCTCCCGTTTCGGGAGCCTTTTCTGTTTGAATTTCAAAATGGATTTACTTGCCGAGTCCATTGGCGAGGTAAGCTTTCCAGGTTGTGGAAAGGATCGTGTCGAGATCGGAATATTTGGCTTCCCAACCGAGGATTTCCTTTGCCTTTGCCGGGTTTGCAATCAGGCTTGCCGGGTCGCCTGGGCGGCGTTCCACGATGCGGTAAGGAACCTTTTTGCCAGAAGCCTTTTCGGCGCCATGGATGATGTCGAGAACGCTTGCGCCAGTCTGCGTACCGAGATTCACGACGAGGCTCTGGTTGTTCTTTTGCAAGTAGTCGAATGCCATCTTGTGGCCGCGGGCTAGATCGTTCACGTGGATGTAATCACGGACGCCTGTTCCGTCTGCGGTGTCGTAGTCGTTACCGAATACGAGTACTTCACTGCGCTTACCGGTCAAAGCTTCCATGACGACCGGGATGAGGTTCGCCGGATTCTTTTCGAGACCGTTGATGCGACCTTTGACATCATAGCCTGCGGCGTTAAAGTAGCGGAGGGCGGCGAATTTGATGCCGCGCAAATCGTCGTACCACTTGAGGAACTTTTCGATGGCGAGCTTCGTAAAGCCGTAATAGTTTTCCGGATCGGTCGGGTGTTTTTCGTCGACCGGCATGTACTTTGGAGAACCGTAGGTGGCAGCGGAGCTCGAGAAAACGATGTACTTCACATGATGCGCGGACGCGGCGTTCAGAATGTTCACGGAACCGGAGATGTTGTTCACACTGTACTTTTCCGGATTCGTCATGGATTCGCCTGCTGCCTTGAAAGCGGCGAGGTGCACTAGGCCTTCTGGCTGAAAGCTGCTGAAGAAGGCGTCGAGTTCTGCCGGGCTTAAGATGTCACCCTTTGTGAATCCAGCTTCCGGGAAAAGGTTCTGTTCAAGTCCGGAAGAAAGATTGTCGAAAACATGGACTTTATGACCTGCATCCAAAAGTTCACGTACAGTATGAGATCCAATATAGCCGGCACCGCCGATGACTGCAATTTTCATGTTTCTACCTCAGGGCTTAAAATAAAAAAACTTTCCTTTTAGCCGATGTTATCGAGAATTTCAAAGCGTTCGTATGCGTTTTCGAGGAGCTTTTCTTTTTCGGCGAGCTTACCCTGAACTTCGATGAGCTTTGTCGCGTTCGTGTAAACCTCTTCGGTTCCGAGGAGAGTTTGCAGTTCCGTGATTTCGTTTTCGAGATTTTCGATGGTTTCGGGAAGCGCCTGGTATTCGCGCTCTTCCTTGTAGCTGCGCTTTTTCTTTTCTTTGGCGCGGGGGGCGGTTTTTTCTTGTTTGGCTGCGGTGATGATCGCTTCCGCTTCTTTTTCGCGGAGCTTTTTCGCGTCGGCGTAATCGGTGTATCCGCCGACATTTTCGTGGATGTTGCCGACGCCTTCAAAGCCGATGATTTCCGTGGCGACGTTATCGAGAAAATCTCGGTCATGGCTTACGGTGATGACCGTGCCGTTGTATTCGGCGAGAAGGTTCGCTAAGAGGTCAAGGGTTTCCATGTCGAGATCATTTGTCGGTTCATCGAGAACGAGAACGTTAGACGGATGCGAAAAGAGGCACGCGAGAAGCAGACGGTTTCTTTCTCCGCCGGAGAGGGCGCTGATCGGGCCGCGGGCACGTTGGGCTGTAAAAAGGAAGTCTTGCAAGTAGCTCAAGACGTGGCGTTTTTGACCGTTCAAAACAACGTATTCTTGGCCATCGCCAATATTTTCGATAAGGGATTTGTCTTCGCGCAGGCGGGTGCGCATTTGGTCAAAGTAGGCGATTTGCAGATTCGTGCCGAGGCGAACGGAACCGGTTGCCGGTTCGAGTTCTCCGAGAAGAATTTTGAGCAGGGTCGTTTTGCCGCAACCGTTTGAACCGACGATACCGACGCGGTCTCCACGGGAAATTTCGGTGGAGAAGTTTTGAATCAAAGGCTTGCCTTCGTAGGAGTACGAAATATTTTCGGCGCGCACAACGAGCCTTCCGGAGCGTTCCGCTTCGGTGATCTGCATTTTTACATTGCCGATTCGGTTTCTACGGTCGGCGCGTTCCTTTCGCATGCGGATAAGGGCGCGGACGCGGCCTTCGTTGCGCGTTCTGCGGGCCTGAATGCCTTTGCGAATCCAGACTTCTTCTTCGGCGAGACGTTTGTCGAATAATTGGTTCGCTTTTTCTTCTTCTTCGAGAGCGGCGTCCCGGTGACGGATAAATTCATCGTAGGGAAAATCCCAGGAGCGGACACGGCCTCGGTCGAGTTCCAAAATGCGGGTGGCGAGTCTACGGACAAAGGCACGGTCGTGACTAATGAAAAGCACGGTGCACTGGGTGCGTGCAAGCACGCCTTCGAGCCATTGGATACTTGGAATGTCCAAGTGGTTGGTCGGTTCATCGAGCAAGAGCAGGTCCGGTTCTTGGGCGATTGCCTTTGCAAAAAGAACGCGGCGTTTTTGACCGCCCGAAAGGGAGTCGTAAAGGGCTTCCGGATCGATGCCCGTTTTTCCGAGAATGTCTTCGCCGGTGGTGTGCCTTTCCGCAGTATTCCCGATCACAATATGGCGGACAGTGCCTTCGATGTGGGCGGGGATTTCCTGAATCAATCGGGCGACTCGCAAGCCGTTCTTGCGGATGATTTCGCCCGAATTCGCTTCCATTTCGCCCGAGATGATTTTGAGAAGGGAGCTTTTTCCTTCTCCGTTACGGCCCATGAGACAAACGCGTTCGCCTTCGTCGATGTCGAACGACACGGAATCGAGAAGCGCCGGGTCGCTAAAACGGAGAGTCAGATTTTTTACGGAAAGTAAAGCCATGCGCCAAAAATAGAAACTTACGTTGGATAGGAATTTTGTAACTTTACGAGGAAGTTATTTGGAAGGAATACTATGTCCGTTTTAATGCGCTCTGTTTCAGGGATCCGCGGTATCGTTGGCGATACGCTGACTCCGACTGTTTTGACAAATCATGTGAAAGCATTTTTGGAAGTGACCGGTGCACGTAAAGTCGTGATCGGTCGCGATAGCCGCCCGACCGGCGATGCGATCGTCTCGTATGTTTCGGGCCTCTGCCGCCTCGCCGGTGCCGACGTGATCGACGTCGGCCTCGCGACCACTCCGAGCGTGGAACTCTACGTTACCCGTCTTCATGCAGACGCAGGTATCATCATCACGGCGAGCCACAATCCGCTCGAATGGAACGCTCTCAAGTTCCTCGATCAGAAGGGCATTTTCCTTGGACCGGATGAAGTCAAGGAACTCTTTGCCATTGCGGACTCGGGAAAGTTTATTTACCCGGATTACCGTCAGATGGGTACCGTCGAAATTTTGAAGGATGCAGATGCTTTCCATATTGACGATACGCTCGCCATTCCGTTTATAGATGTCGAAGCGATCCGTGCAAAGCGTTTCAAGGTAGCTGTCGACGCCGTGAACGGTGCAGGCTCTTACATTGTTCCGCGCTTGCTTGAAAAGCTCGGCTGCGAAGTCGTGCGTGTGAACTGCACTCCGGATGGTATGTTCCCGCGAGGACCGGAACCTATTCCCTCGAATCTTGTGGATTTGGGCAAAGCTGTGCGCGATCATCATTGCGCAGTCGGTTTTGCAGTGGACCCAGATGCGGATCGCTGTGCTCTCGTCGACGGTAACGGTGTGGCAATCGGTGAAGAATATACGCTTGCTATTGCAACGGAAAGTGTTCTTTCAAAGAAGAAAGGCCCGGTCTGCGTGAATCTTTCTACGTCCCGCATGACGGCGGACGTCGCTGAAAAGTTCGGTGTCGGATTCTCCCGTGCCAAGGTCGGTGAAGTAAATGTGAGCCTCCAGATGATGAAGGAAGGCTGTGTCGTTGGCGGTGAAGGCAACGGCGGCGTGATTTTGCCGGCGCTCCACTACGGTCGCGACTCTCTCGTTTCTGCAGCTCTCGTCCTCGCATGGATGGCTGAAAATAACGGTGGCCCGGAAAAGTTCAAAACGGAACATCCGAGCTATGCGATGCCGAAGAAGAAGTTCCCGCTCGGCGATAAGCCGGTGAAGGAAATCTTCAGCGCCGTGGCGAAGGATTTTTCGGACTGGACGGCAGATACGCGTGACGGTCTCTGGCTTGGAAAGGACAAGAGCTTTGTCCATGTCCGAGCTTCCAATACGGAACCGGTAATTCGTGTGATTTCGGAAGCTCCGACGGAAGCCGAAGCCGAAGAACTTTGTGCTCGAGTCGAAGCGAAGATCAAGTAGGGGTTTGGAAATATGTGCGGAATCGTTGGCTACATCGGAAGCCGGGACGCGATCGGCGTTCTCGTCAGCGGACTGAAACGTTTGGAATACCGTGGATACGACTCCTCGGGAGTCGCCGTCGCGCATCCGAACAAAACGCTCGAACTCGAAAAGGCGACGGGTAAAATCGTCGAACTTGAAAAGAAACTAAAAGAACATCCTCTCTTCGCAAACATCGGCATTGCGCACACCCGTTGGGCAACGCACGGCGTCCCTTCCGAAGCGAACGCTCACCCGCAGGTCAGCTTTGACGGCAAGTTCATGGTGGTACACAACGGCATCATCGAAAACTACGTCCAGATCAAGAACAAGCTCAAATCCGAAGGCGTCGAATTCAAGTCCGAAACGGATACGGAAGTCATCGCCCATTTGATCGCTAAGCTTTACAAGGGCGATTTCAAGTCGGCAGTTCTTGCGACGCTGAATAAGCTCGAAGGAACGTTTGGCCTTGCAGTCCTCTGTGCCGATGAACCGGAAACGATGATCGGTGCACGCCGTGGAAGTCCGCTCGTTTTAGGTCTCGGTAGCGAGAGCGAATATTTCCTTGCGAGCGATGTGGCGGCGATTGTCGATTACACGCAGAAGGTCGTTTATTTGAACGACGACGATGTGGTCGTTGCAAAACGCACCGGTTACGAAATTATGACGGTTTCGAGCCACACGGTAAACCGCAACGTGGAAGAAGTCGAATTTGACGCGGATGCGGCGAGCAAAGGCGGCTTTGAACATTACATGCTCAAGGAAATCTTTGAGCAGCCGGAAGCTCTGCGTAACACGATGCGTGGGCGCCTGCTCTTTGCCGATGGTTCGGCAAAGCTCGCCGGTCTTGACGCAAACCGTCTGGAACTGCGCAACCTGAACCGAATCATCATTACGGCGTGCGGTACAAGTTACTATGCAGGCATGGTCGGTGAATATCTGATCGAAGATCTCGCCGGCGTTCCGGTCGAAGTGGAATATGCTTCGGAATTCCGTTACCGGAATCCGATTATTAAGCCGGGAACCCTCGTCTTTGTGATTTCCCAGTCCGGTGAAACGGCGGACACGCTTGCTGCACTTCGCGAAGCGCAGACAAAGGGCGCTACGGTGCTCGGCATTTGCAATGCGGTCGGTTCGACGATCGCGCGTGAAAGCAACGGTGGGGTTTACTTGCACGCAGGTCCGGAAATCGGCGTGGCCAGTACCAAGGCTTTCTCTTCGCAGGTGACAGTCCTTGCGATGGTTGCTCTTTTACTCGGACGCGAACGTCGTGTGTCGGCGGAACAGGGAATTGAATTTGCCCATGCGATTGCGAAAATTCCGGAACAGATCGAAGAAATATTAAAGCTTTCAGACAAGATCCGTGAAATCGCGAAGAAGTATGTGAATGCACACAACTTCCTTTACCTCGGTCGTCATTACAACTACCCGGTTGCGATGGAAGGCGCCTTGAAGCTCAAGGAAATCAGCTACATCCATGCGGAAGGTTATCCGGCTGCCGAAATGAAACATGGCCCGATCGCTTTGATCGATGAAAACATGCCGGTCGTCGTGATCGCTCCGAAGGACAGCCTTTTTGACAAGGTGCTTTCGAATGTGCGTGAAATCAAGGCTCGCGGAGGCCGCATCATTGCGGTGACAACAGAAGACTGCACGGAACTTTCGGACTATGCAGATGATGTCATCTATGTGCCGAAGGTAAATTCGATGCTGATGCCGCTCATTACCTGTGTGCCACTTCAACTTTTGGCTTACCACATTGCTGTGCTCCGCGGAAATGATGTTGATCAGCCGCGCAACTTGGCAAAGAGCGTAACGGTGGAATAATTTGAATTACGAAGCCCCAGAATCTTACGAGGTACACATCGGTGCATTTGAAGGCCCGATGGATCTTTTGCTGTACCTGGTGCAGCAAAGCGAAGTGAAGCCCGCCGATATTTCGATTGCGGAAATCACCGACCAGTACCTCGAATGGATGAAGGATATTTCCCAGGCGGATCTTTCGCAGGCTGGGGACTTCTTGCTGATGGCGAGCCGCCTTATGGCGATGAAGGTTCGCGAACTTTTGCCGAAGGACCAGCGGACTGAACAAGACGAAGCGGAAATCGATCTTTCCCGCGACGAACTCATTCAGCAGATGCTCGAATACCAACGCTACAAACAGGTGGCAAAGGAATTGCAGGGCATGGAAAATGAGAACTTCGGATCTTGTTACCGTGGCCGCATGGAAAAGACGGAAAGCGAAGAAGACACGCTCGCCGATGCGAACATTTGGCAGCTTTTCCGCGCTTACCAGAAAATGCTCAAGACGCGCAACAGCGAAAACGTACATCACATTGAACTCGATGACGTGACGATTGAAGATCGCCAGCAGTTTATTTCGAATACGCTTCACCGTGAAGGCCGCGTCCTCTTTGAAGATCTTCTGGGCCGTGATCCGTTGCCGATCGTCACGGTCGTGACCTTCATGGCTTTGATGGAAATGATCAAGACCGATGAAGTCGTGTTCCGTCAGAGCGAACTCTTTGGCGCGATTTGGCTTTACCGCAAAAAAGACAACGCGGAATTCGCCGAAGAAATGGCGAACGAAACGCGCATTTACGAACCGGAACACGAATACAAACCGGGCATTCTTGAAAAACTCCGCGAACGTGAACTTGTCCGTAACGATAATCAGCAGGCTACTCTCGATCAGGTGATGCGTACCGCTTCGCTCCTCGCTTCTCACGGCAAGGCGATTAAGGATGACGACATCATGGCGATGTTGAACGGTGAATTGGATGTGGCCGCTGTCGAAGCGGAATTGAACGCTGGGCAGTCGGATTCCGAACCTGCCGAACCTTCCGAAACGTCTTCCGCAGATGTCGCCCCTTCTTCTGAACCCTCCGAAGTTTCTCCTTCCGAAACTTTGGAAACTTCTTCTCAGGCGGGAGAAGCGTCTGAAACGGCGAATGCCTCTGTCGAAGAGGAAAAAATCGAAATCCGTGCGGAAGACGAAGCCTTGGATGAAGCTACCGCTCAAGTCGAAGAAGCGGAAATCGCAGCAAGCCTCGCAGAAAACACAGAGCCTCCTATTCCGGAAGAGCTCCTACAGGAAACGGAACCGGACGACGCCGATTCCGCAGAAGAAAATCTTTAACGACAATCAGTCCCATTGGATGCTGGGTGGCGGATCTTTCAGATTCGGATTGTTTTTCGCAGCCTGGAACTTCTTTTCGATTTCCGAAAGACGGTTCTTTTCGCGTTCTCGCGCTTCGGCGAACTTTTTATCCAAATCTTCGGTGCGCGTTTTTTCCTTGACAAGGAATTCTTCCAAGGATTGCTTTTTCTTTTGGACTGCCTGATGCTCCAGGATTTTTCCCGTATCACGGTCGATGATGATCATACCGTGGCACATGGGGCATTCGATTTCCAGTCTAGAGCTTGCCACTAGTCATCACTCCTTCCGCCTAAAAGCCCTGCTCGCAGCGCCCAGTAAAGAAGCTGCAGAATCGAGGAAACGGCAGCCGCTACATAGGTGAGCCCGGCCGCAAACAAAACGCCTGCAACCACATCGCGTTCACGACCCGGAGCGAGAATGTTCAAACGGGCAAGGCACTTCTTGGCACGGGAAGATGCATCGAATTCCACAGGCACGGTCACGAGCGAAAAGAGCGTCGCAATACCGAACAGCAAAACGCCGATTGTCGCTATGTTTGTTCCAATGATGGGCTTTCCTGCCGATATAATGATACCGAGAATCACGAGCCACGGTCCAAGATTCGAACCGATGTTCGCCGCCGGTACAATCGCGGAACGGAGCCACATCGGAAAATAATTCTGTGCGTGCTGAATCGCGTGGCCGACTTCATGCGCGGCAACGCCTGCAGAACTTGCACTGCGACCGTGAAAAACCTCGCTCGAAAGGTTTAACGTCTTGTCCATCGGATTATAATAGTCCGAAAGGAAACCGCGTGTTTCCTGGATGCGTACGTCAAAGATGCCTGCGTCTGCAAGAATCGCCGAAGCGACTTCAGCCCCGGTCAGTCCACTTTGAATTCGTACTTTCTGGCCCGCATTGAATCGGGATTTCACCATTGCCGAAACGATTCCGGAAATCGCGAGAGTAAAGAGCAAAATGCCCATATAAATAGGGTCGAACATCATAGGTCAAATCTCCTTTATGACCCTCTCAAATTACAATTTTTCGCTCCAGTGAGGCCCCTTGGGCTCCGCAACCATGGATAAAGGGCTGTTTCCGAGCTGTTTTTGTTGCATTTGCTCCATCAGCGCACCAAATGTTTCCCACGATGTGCCTGTTCCCTGGAGAATTTTAGAAAGGGTTTCGAGAGTGGCGGATTCCGCACAGGTCTCTAGTCGGGAAATATGGGTTCTGGATACATCGCTCAACTTGGCCAAGGTCTCTTGACTAATATTCTGTTCCTTACGAAGATAAATCAGGACATCTCTTAAGATGCGATTGGCGAGCGGGCGTTCAGTCATCACTCCCAATGGTATCAAAATGCCCAAAAAATCCTGCAACCGATAAGTGACAAGATTTTGGAGGCTGATTTTTGACAGAAATGGACATTTCCTAGAGGTCTCTCTTTCTCAAAAATTTTATCTTATTGGCACACGAAATTGATTCGCAAAAGGATACTAAAATGAAAAAATGGATCGCTCTCGGCCTTTGCGCCGCTTTTCTCGCCGGTTGCAATGAAATCGGTGACAAGTCCGCTTTGGTGACGGAAAAGGATAACTACAGCTATGCTCTCGGTGCCAACTTCGGCATGCAGGCTCATGGCCAGCTCGTTGCACGTGACTCGATTGAACTCGATCTTGATGCGTTCTTCCGGGGCTTCAAGGATCGTTATTACCAGGATAGTTCCAAGTATCTTTTAAACGACTCCGCGGTGATCGCAGTTTTGAACGAATTCTCCCAGAAGCTTCAGCATAAGAAGATTGCGAAGGACAGCGCTGTGGCTGCCCAGAACTTGGCCGACCAAGAAGCTTTCCTCGCTAAGAACAAGACGGCTGAAGGCGTGATCACTACCGAAAGCGGTCTTCAGTACAAGGTGATTACCGAAGGGAAGGGCGAAATCCCGACCGATTCTTCCATTGTGACAGTCCATTATGCAGGCAAGCTCCTGGACGGTAAAGAATTCGACAGCTCCATCAAGCGTGGACAGCCGGCTGAATTCCCGGTGAAGGCTGTGATTCCGGGCTGGACCGAACTTCTCAAGACGATGAAGGTCGGCACCAAGGTCGAAGCTTGGATTCCGAGCAATCTCGGTTACGGTCCGAACGGTCGTCAGCCCATGATTCCGGGCAACAGCCTCCTCGTATTCGAAGTGGAATTGCTCGGCGTGAAGGCTCCGGCTGCTTCGGCGCATTAATTCTCCCCTATTTCAAAAGTCCCGCTTCACGGCGGGCTTTTTAATTTTAGAACGACATGAATAAAATTTGCCTGCTACTGTTGGGAGTCGTGCTTTTTTTTTGCACGGCCTGTTTTGAGTCTGGGAAACTAGAAGATCTCGATAAAAAAATCGTATCGTTGAAACAAGATCTTTCCATGGCGAACGAAGCCGTTGCGGAATACGAAAAGAACCGTCCGCAGTCGCTGACCGTTTTGATGGATACCGTTCGCAAAAACGAAGGCTATTACCAGGTGCTCGAACGTTTGGGCGTTGAACGCAATGACCGTGGCGCAATCGTGCTCGCCCTCCAGGACAGCGTCGAACTTTCCAACTTACGTGTAGGGCAAAAATTTCATGTCGCCAAAGACGCAAATGGCGCAACTCAGGTTTTCCGCTTTTCGCCGAACCCTTCGGTCGTTCATTTGCTTTTTAAAAATCCGACGACAAAGCAGTTTGAATACAAGCTTGTCGAAAAGCCTTTGACTGTCAAGCAGTCCATTTTTTCGGGCCATATCGTTCAAGGGGGTACTTTGCACGGTACGCTCATTTCCGTCGGCATTCCCGCTCGCATGTCGGGCGTTGTCGCGGGCGTTCTCCAGTGCAAAATTCCATTCTCCAGCGTGCAGCCGGGTGACCGTTTCCGCATCATGCTCGAAGAATCCTTTTACAAGGACAGCATCTGGATTTCGGGAAAGGTTCTTTATGCAGAATTCGACGGTCGCGTCGTCGGCCATCACGAAGCGTTCCTATACAACGACCCGGACCCGAAGAGTACCTACAACGCCCACTATACAGAAAATGGTGAAGCTCTGATTTTTGACGGCCTGCGTTATCCGCTTGACCGCTTGCACATCACAAGCCCGTTCGGTACGCGCACGCATCCGGTGTCAGGCGTTCGTAAAATGCATTACGGTATCGACTACGGCAGCCCTAAGGGTTCGCCCGTTTATGCAGTGGCAAAGGGAAAGGTCGTCGTCTCCGGTTATGACCAGTACAGCGGAAATAAAATTGCGATTCGCCATGCGGATAATTCCGTCAGCTATTACATGCACTTGAGCTCCCGCGGAGTGGGCGTCGGCGCCCAGGTGACGGGCGGTCAGGTAATCGGGCGTGTGGGCAGTACAGGTCGCAGCACGGGTCCGCATTTACACTTAGGCTTTAAGAATGCGAAGGGACAGTGGATCAATCCGAAGTCTAAAACGATGATCGCGACGCCGAAGCTCCAGGGCGAACGTATGGCGCGTCTCACCAAACAGATCGCAGGCATTCGCGAGAATTTGGAAAAGCTCGAATCGACCGAGCCTCAGACAATTGAAGGCTCGACCGTCAAAGTTAAACAGCAGGTCGTTTCGAAATAATTATTTGAAGTCCACAATCGCAAGGCCGCGCAAAGCGTCTTGCATGTATTCTTCCGGGTCAATCGAGGTGGACTTTTTGCCGAGCGTTTTCGGCGAAGCCCAGTACGGTTGCATTTCGGAACTGTATCCTTCGGTTCTTGAATAAGAACCTGTTTTCGCAAGTTCCACCGCTTTGTTCAACGCTTCAAGGCTATCGGGTTCGTAAATGTCTGGAACAAAACCATAGGTGTGGTAGCTGAAACCGTCCTTGTCGTAGAAAAGGACCGAGGTAATACCGCAAATGCCCTTCGTTTCGGTGGTCAGGTAAAGCTGGCCGATGCCCTTGCCAAAACTGTTCGTTCCTACGATAGGCGTCTTGAGGTTCGAAGTCAATGCGGCTGCGAAAATTTCCGAACAGCTGGCGCTGTTCGAATCGAGCATCAAAACGTAATAACGCCCTTTACCGATGCCGTCGCCGCTTGCCAAGTAGCCGGTCGTGTTATCACTTCGTCGATTGTGCTCAGGCTCCCAGGACCTTTCGTAAATGATGGTGTCGTTGTTGCTTAAAAGTTCGCCCGCCATCTGGGTGCAAATCGAAACGTAGCCGCCGCCATTTCCGCGCAGGTCGAGAATGGTGGAGTTTGCTCCTGCCGTTGCTTCCAGTGCGTCTTTGAATTCGCGGAGAGTTCCTTCGTCTTCATAGCCGTTTGTCGTATTCGTAAATTCCGTCACGCGGATAATAGGAACATCGCTGAGGGTATCGACGTAAACGGTCGGCACGTTCAGCTGGGTGCGCGTCATGGAAACTTCGTAAGTGAGATTGTCGCGTTCGAGAGAGAACAGGAATGAATCCCTGTTTTCAATGGATTCGAGATAGCTGTCTAGTTCGCTCAAAGTTTCAAACTGGTTTCCGTCCACGGCAAGAATGTGGTCTCGCTTTTGGATGCCCGCAGAAACCGCCGGGCCTTCCTTGTAAACGTATTTCACGCCAAGGCTCGAATCCACTTCCATACCGAAGGATTTGCTTTTTACGTCGGATTCGGTCAGCAGCTGGACGAGGCTTTCGTAATATGCGCTTGGGAAGTAGCGGGTCAGCTTGTCACTCATTGCATAGAACATGGTGATGACATCTGCGACGTCGGCATAGGCGGGGTTGATGTAGACGTTCAACGGATTGTCGACGTAAGTGCTAAGCTCGCCGAGTTCCGTGTCTGCGAGGTAGTAATAGTAATAGAGCATGCTGTAAGTTGTTTTAAGCTCGGAGCTTGCTCCGGAAGTGTCTTCGACAGGGGAAATGGTGTCGGAAGAACATCCTAAAAAAGACGCCGCGATAGCGGCGCTAAAAATAACAGGGAGAAGTTTTTTTGAAACGTTCATATTACGAATCGATCTGAAGACCTTGTTTTGTGACGAGGGCTTTCGGCAGGGAACCGGAAAGCGGGTTGTTGGCAATGGAAAGCGATCTCAGGGAATCGCATTCGGCGAGTTCTTCCGGAATGGAGTCGAGTTCGTTTTCGTCAAGCACAAGTTCGTGCAGCTTTTTCAAGTTGCCAAGGGCGGTCGGAAGAGAAACGAGGCTGTTGCCGGAGACCATCAGCACTTCGAGGTTTTCCAGGTTGCCGAGGCTTGCCGGGAGAGTCGCAAGTTCGTTGTTGTCGAGGTAGAGTTTTTCAAGGCCCTTCATGTTGCCGATCGATTCCGGAATCTTCGCGAGCATGTTGTCGTGCAGGGAAAGCTTTTCCACTTTGGTCCAGTTGCCGATCGATTCCGGGATGTCAAGGAGCTGGTTACGGGCTATGTTCACCTTCTTCAGGAGGGTGAGCTTGCCGAGCGCCTTCGGAATTTCGGAAAGGCTGTTGTAGCCGAGGTAGAGGTTTTCGAGTTTCGACAGCTCGGCGACGGTTTCCGGGAGTTCCATCAGGTCGTTTTCGCTGACCGAGAGACTCTTCAAGTTCTGGAGACGTCCGATTTCATCGGGAAGTTCTACGAGCAAGTTCTGGTCGAGGACGAGTTCTTCCAAGTCTTCGAGCTCGAACAATTGCTGCGGGAGGAGACGCAGGTGCATGTCTGACAAGTCCAACTTCTTCGCCTTTTCGGCTTTCGCTTTTGCAATTACTTCGAGAATGTTCATAAAGCTAACTCCATTTTTAGAAAATGATAGCATTTTTGCAAAAAATCCAAGGCGTTTTTGCTCAAATCTTTGGATAAGAGGTTTCAATTATTAGTCCAATTTGGAATGATTTTGGATTTTTTGGCGAAAATCAGCGAAACAGAGGAATAATTTCCCCGAACTGCGGCACAAGGAAGCTCGAATCCGGAATGTTCAATTCTTTTCTTGCTCGTGCGAGGTCCTTGGGCGGGTCTTCTAAACGTTCGTACACCATGCTGAAGGTTCCCCAGTGCATGGCAAGGCTCTTCTTGGAACCGACGAGCAGGTGCAGCTGGGCGGCCTGTCGCGGACTCACATGCACGCGGGTATAGCGGGATGGCTTGTAACTGCCAATCGGTAAAAAGGCAACATCGACCGGGGCAAATTTTTGGGCGATCGCCTTGTAATAGGATCCGTCTCCCATGGCGATATCGCCTGCAAACCAGAGCTTTTTTTCACCAAATTCGAGTATCCATCCGCCCCAAAGCGTGGAATTTCGGCTCGAAGAAAAGGCTCCCCGACGGCTCGTGTGATGTGCCGGGACAAAGGTCAGGTGCACCTTTTGGACGGTCGCCTCTTCCCACCAGTCGAGTTCCACGATTTGCGACCGGGAAACTCCCCAGTCTTCGATGATTTCGGCGACTTTAAGCGGAACCGCAAAGATGCATTTTGGCCATTTTTTGTGGATATCCTTGATGCTTCCACGGTCCAAATGGTCATAATGGTCGTGCGAAATCAGGACGAGGTCCACTCTGGGCAGGGAATCGAGGTCACGTCCAGGCGGCGTTTCGCGCTTGGGGCCAAAAAGGAACTGGACGGGGGATGCCCGGTCGCTAAAGATCGGGTCGGCGAGGATTCCAAAGTTCTGAAGTTTGATATAATAGGTGGCGTGCCCGATCCAAGTAGCACTGCTTGCGGTAGAGTCTTCCCAGAGTTCTTCATTACCGCGTACAACCGGGAGGCGGTACACTTCGGTGCGGTGGGTGGGAACGAGGGAATCCACTTCCATGGTGTCGCGGATCGGGGCGACGGAGGTGTCGATATTTCGAAAATGGCCGTCGGGAAGGTGGTGCGGGGGTAAAGGACCCCGGAGGTCGACGCTTGCGGATTGTCCAGTACAAGAAACGGCACTCGTAACGATACCGAGTGCCGTCAGGAGTTCAGGAATCAATCTCAAAGACCGCATATTCCTAAACTATAAAGAACCCCGACGAATTGCAAAAAAATCAGCCCCGTTCAGCCGTCCCAAATGCCCTTTCAGTCACAAAAATGCCTAATTTGTCGAATCCGGGAAAAATGTCGGAAAAATTTGACGAAATTTGTCTATTTAGAGGGCTGGATTTTCTATCTTTTAATCGAAATGCTTGGAGTGTACTCTAGGTGAAGCGGATTTTCGAATGGATTTGCACCTGCAACATTGTTTCAGAAAAAGAGAGGGCGTTTACGGTGAAAAGACCTAAAAGTGAATGTAAAAATTTTGAAACAATATTTTTTGGTGTAAAAGCTCGAAAAGAAGTAATATTTTAATTATCTATGTATATGGATATCAGAAACTCCATATCAGGAGCTAATTAGAGGAATAAAATGGAATTAACGAAAGCGCAAGAACGTAGACTTTCATTCGTAGCCAGTTTGCTCAGCTTGAACCCGAACGATCCGACGGATCGCATTAAGGCGTTGAGACATCTCAATTTAGATGAAGAAGGTTGTTTCCACGGCTTCCAGTATTCCCAGGGCTTCCTTGAAGTTTTCATTTTCATCGACGAAACGACCCCGCTCGAAAAGGTCATGCACAACCTGAACCACGATTTGAAGCAGCTCCAGATTGCTGTTTTCCGCACGAGCGACCCGGATAATCCGTTCTTCATGTCGCTTCGCGAAGAAGCGGACCCGTGGGATGTCGTCAAGATGGATGCCCCGGAAGAAGAAGACGAACAGCCGGCCAGCCGTCCGTACATGGAAACCCTCGAAATTACGGTTCTCCGCACGCTTTCCAGCCGCTATGTGACCGATGCTGAAATGGAACGCACCTTGAAGGATATGCGTCGCAAGCTCAACATCTGGAAGTCCGATATCCACGCTAAGCTCGAAATCCGCGCAGAACACGATGACCTCGCCAAGGATTTCCGCAATAATGACGACAAGCTCGATATTGTGATGCAGGACGAACCGCTTCACATGACAAGCCAGAGCGGTGAACTTTTTGTCGGTTTTTGCCCGATCCGTACAATTTTCGATTATCACCAGACCCTCGGTAAGCGCCTCAAGACGAAGCACAACATGGCGATCGTTTCGAGCAACATCCGTACTTACCTCGGTAACTTGACCCATACGAACGCCGCTTTGATCGACGCTTTCCAGGAAATGGAAAAAGCGAACGACGCAAGCGACTTCCCGTTCCTCCACAACGGTATGACCCTCACGGGCGATGACCTGCGTTTGAAGGATCGCGATGGCAAGAAGGTTTTGCAGATTGAACGTCCGAAGATTATCAACGGAGCCCAGTCTCTCTTTACTTACGAGCAGTACTTCAAGAAGAGCAAGAATCCGGTGAACCCGTTCGTGCTCGTGAAGGTCGTGGTTCCGTATCCGGAAGCCGAGTCCTTCCTCCGTCAGGTGACGATGGCTAACAACCGTCAGAACCCGGTGTTCAGCTACCATCTCCGTGCTGCAGACGATTTGCAGTTCTTCATTTGGCAGCGTTACCAGGAAGAAGGCTTCACTTACGTTTACAAGGACGGTGTGCGCCTGAAAGCCCGTACCCGTAAGCTTGAAGTGCGTATGCGCCCGGAACTTGCAAAGACGCTCTTTATGATGGACGGTAGAATTTCGGAAAGCCGTTCGAGCGACTGCATTTTCGATAAGGAAAGCCTTTATCAGCACTGCTTCGGTGCCTTCCTCCGTGTGGCGCCGGACAAGGAACGTGATTTCGTTCGCAAGACGATCGCCTTTACGAAGGCTTGGCAGCTTTTGACCCGTCTGCCGATCAAGATCCGCAACGTGGTTCCGGGCAAGGGCGTATCGATTGAAGCGAATGACGGCAACCCGCTCACGAAGATTACGTGGAACGGTCGCTTGGAAGACAAGTTCCTGTTCCGCAGTGCTGTGCGTGACGTGGTCGTGGCTATCGCCCTTCGCCACTGGCTCGTTTACGGCAATCCGATTCAGGATTTCGAATATCTCGTGGCAAACGAACTCGACTTCAATGATTCGCTTCTCAAATATGCTTCCCGCATCTACAGCGACTATCTCAAGTCGATTCTCGTCAGCGAATTCAAGGATAACAAGGATTACTACGATACAATCACCACGATCGACAAGGATTCGGGTGAAAATGTCGAACGTCGTCTTTGGAAGGGATTCGGCACGACCGCGACTTACGACAAGATCATGCAGATGCTTGTTGCGAAGGATAAGTCTTGGGAAAAGTGCTTGGGCGACATCGATATGTTCCTCAAGTAACCGGAATTCATAGATTCAAGAAAAGGTTCGAAGTGATTCGGGCCTTTCTTTTTGTCGCATTCTCGGATAGGTCGCCCATTTTGACGTGAAAATTTTATTACTTTCTACCGACATTGTGTGGGTTGTAAAAGGGCGTTTCTGTATTTTAAATGCACTTTGCCACCAGAGTGAAAATGATGCCGGATATGGTTTAGGATGAAAAGGCTTTTAGCCGTCTTTACGCTTTTAGCTGCACTGTCTTCTGCACAGGAGACGGCGGATTCCACTGTATCCAAAAATTCTTCGAGTTCCGCGAATAGCGCGGTCCAATACATTCCGCTTCCCCCCAATGTGACGCCTCTTTCGGATATTGCCCCGAAGAGCGGTATCGGCCAGAGTTCTTCGTTAATGAAGCCGCCTCGTAACGAAAAGTACGAGCACAACATTGATTTTGAAAATCGTGAAATGGAAGTGAAGAAGAGTTACGTGAATCCGCTGAGCCGTGACACGATGGAACTCTGGTCTTCGAACTATCCGGAAATCGCGACCTATGTGACGGATATGTATGCGGCGGGCTTTAACCGCCTGTGGACCAACTCTTTTGCGGGCCAGAGCAGCGGTGGGTACTCCGAACCGGAGTCCGGCACGCTTTACGATATCGATATTCCAATCAACATGCCTTCCTGGATGAAGGATTTTGGTTTTGACAAGCCGAAGCTTATGCTGCAGGGTACGATGGACATCCGTCTTTCGGGCCGCGGTGAAAAGGATGATGCTCCGGGTAGCACGAAGGACAATCTGTTCCCGAGCCCGACGCTTTCCTATGACCCGAGTTTCATGGTGAAGGGTAAGATCGGTCCGTACATCACGGTGGAAGTGAATAACGTGGAAAGCGGTCTCGGGGCGAAGAACCAGATCCGCGTCGTTTACGAAGAATCTTACAAGGATGAATTCGAAGACTACATTCTGCAGCGCATTGAAGCTGGTACGACTTCCCTCGCTTTGCCGGGTACGGAACTCACCGGTTATTCGGAAAACCACAAGGGCCTTTTCGGTATCAAGGCGGAATGGAAGCTCGGCGACTGGTGGCTTACGACGATTGCTTCGCAGGACGGTGGAAGTCAGGAAAAGTACACAATCAACGCAAGTTCGAGTACGACGGAATTTCAGATCCAGGACAAGCAGTTCATCGCTTACCGTTACTACTTCTTAAATCATGAAGCCCGCGATAACTACATCAGCAATGGACTTGCGGGACGTAGCACTTCGAACTATACCGCGACGAATCTGAAGCTTTACAAACGCGCACCGACCAATACGACGACGGACGTGGTGGAAAAGGTGACAGCCGTCTATACGACCACGAGCGGTGCGCGGATCGAAAAGGTCATCGACCGCTTGGTGCCGATGTCTTCGAACGATTATTCTTACGACAGCAAGACGGGTATTGTGAAGGTTCTCGGCGCTTCCAAGAATACGCTGATTGCGGCCAGCTGGTCTGATGACGGAACGGGTCGCATGGGAACAACGATTTCGCATGGATCTCGTGTGGTTTTGATCCAGTGGGACGCGACCCTTTCGGAACTGACGGACATTGACAAGTTGATGCTTCGCAATGTTTATTCGATTGGCATTTCCGATGAAAGCGCTTCGAGCTTTGTCTTGCGTGCTAAGAATAAGGCGGGAGTTTCTGGAACGTATTTGAAGACTCTCGGTCTTTTGGACACGACGACGAACACGATTCTCACGGGCGATGCTACGATTTTTAAGAAGGACGCTTCCGGTTCTTACACGGGTGAAATGTGGCTGCCTTGCCGTCCGCTGTCATGGTATTCGGGGGCGAACTCTTCGGCACGTGCACGTGAAAACTGCTTGGAACCGTTCCGCAACGTGGACTCTTCGGCGGCCATGGCAAAGCTTTATACGCTTCCGGTTTCCAACCTTGGTACGAAGTTCACGAACCGCTTCTACTTTGAAAGCGTCGGTAAGAGAAGAAATTCGGTGATCAGCGTCCGCGATCCGAGTTCGAGTTATTCGGTGAACTCCGGAAGCTGTATGGACATTTCGGAGGGCTCTGAAAAGCTGAAGTCCGGTTCGACGGTTTTGACGCGTGGCGTGGACTACGATGTGAACTATGAGCTGGGTACAATTGAACTTTTGAGCGAAACGGCTCTCGACCCGAACAAGGAAATCACGGTCGAATTTGAATGCGAGCCTTTGTTTGAAATCGACAACAAGGTTTTGCTCGGTGCCCGAGCGGAGCTTCCGCTGACCCGTTACGGATTCGGCGAAGGTTCTCTCTTCGGGATTACGGCACTTTACAAGAGCCAGAGCACGACGGCGAGCACGCCGACGCTCGGCAGCGAACCGTATTCGAGCTTCCTCTGGGGCATGAACCTGCGCTTGCAGGATACGACGCAGTGGATGACGGACCTTGTGAACATGATTCCGGGCATCGACACGAAGGCGACTTCGAACTGGCGCTTTGAAACGGAATTTGCAAGCAGCTATCACAATGCGAACACAAGCGGCGATCAGACGGCTCTCCTTGAAGACTTTGAATCGAGTGAATCGGGACTTGTGTATCCGCTGACGCGCCTTTCCTGGTATCCGGCTTCTCCTCCGGGCGGTGTGGATACGGGGCCGAGCACATACATTGAAAATCAGGATTACAAGCACAAGGGTGAATTTATTTGGCACAGCAACAACTCGGTGCTGTACAAGAACATTTATCCGACCGTTGGCAACAGCGATGTGGACAATCAGCGTTTGACCGTGCTCAAGATGACGCTTCGCCCGAATGACAATTTGGCGGGCAACAGCTGGGGCGGTGTCATGCGTCCGAACTCGAGTTACTACCAAGACTTGAGCGATATGCGCTATGTGGAAGTCGTGGCCCGTGGTAACGTCGGAAGCCTTTATCTGGATTTGGGCCTTGTGAGCGAAGACCTTTCGATAAACGGAGAAGCTCCGAACGGCGAATACGACGGTGAAAACGATTTGGGTACGACGACCGCTTTGCACGATAAGGGCTTGGACGGAGTTTCCGGTTCGGAAGAAACGCTCACCATTTGGGACTGCCGCATGAACGGCTGCGTGAGCACGACCAAGACAAGCGCAAACTCCGATGCGACGAATACGGACATTGCCCGTGATAATTTTGATGACGATCTCGATGACGAAAGCGATCCGCCGGTTTCGATTAACGGTACGGAAGGCAACGCGGGCACACGCGCTTACGATACGGAAGATATCAACAAGAACGGTTCTCTCGATACGGACATTAGCTTTGTGCGTTACCGCATCGATTTGACCGATGAAGATGATGCAAACTTTGAAACTCTCAAGAATGGCTGGCGCAAGTGGAAGATTCCTCTCGACCAGTTCGATACGATTGTTTCGGCAACGGGTGAAAGCTATTTAACGATTCTCGCCCAGGCTCAGTTCTCGAGACTTTGGATGGGTAAAATCAACAACGGAGTCGCAGAAGCCAAGGTACAGATTGTGAACCTAGGCGTGATGGGCAACTCTTGGCAAACTTCCGATGTTGCGAGCAAGTTCAAAACGACGTCTTCGGGCAATTCGCAAACCGCTATCGTGGACGGTAGCGAAGTGGAAATCAAGGCGGAAACGTCGAGCTCCGATACGACTTACCTGAACGTTTCGACCTTGAACAATCGTGAAAATTCGGGAACCTATTACAAGAGTCCGAACACGGCGACGGAACGCGATGCGGAAACGAATGCGGCTCTCAAGGAAACGGCTCTTGTGCTCAAGTACCAGAACCTTTCTCCGGGACAGTCCGTGGGAGCGACGCGCGTCTTCGATACGGACGAAAAGGACCTGACGAAGTACAAGATGTTGAAGATGGAAATCCATTACGAAACGGAAGCTTCGAAGACGCCGGTGCGATTTGCGTTGCAGTTCGGTGAAGGTTCTTTGGACGGTTCGACGGACTATTACGAATGGAGCTTTAGGCCGGTCAAAATCAACTGTACGGCGGCGGAACGGGAAGCGGACTGCCATGAAAGAAACTGGCTTGCGAACGCCTTTGCCCAAAAGCTTTCTGCGTTCTCGAATTTGAAGAAGGGACGTCGTCCGCCGTATTTGGATGCGGTGGTGGATTCGATCGGCGGTGACCGTGAAGAAGTCTTGAAGCTTGTCGGTAATCCTTCGACGACTTCCGTGGACTGGATTCGCTTTGTGATTATTGCGGACGAAGATGCTTCGCCGGCGGACTTGGAAGGTGAATTCTGGATTGACGACTTGCGCCTTTCGGAGATGGATACCGATTGGGGCTACGCCTTTAGAACGGCGGGGCAGGCGAACTTTGCGGACTTCCTTTCTGTGTCGGCTTCTGCCCGTTATCAGGACGGAAACTTTGCGACGCTTTCGACGACGGGAACTTCTCCGAAACCAGCGCTTTCGGATGCGGCATCGACGCTGGACCTTGCGGCCGACGCAAGTGTGAATTGGAACAAGTTCCTTCCGGATGACGAAGGCTTCCACATGCCGATGAGCGTGGGCTACAGCAGTACCACGAAACGTCCGTACTTGAAGCCGACCGATGATCTGGAACTTTCGCACGATAATCTGGGCGACTTTGCCAAGGACGTTTGGGATGGAAAGCTCGTCGTGGAAAATGCGGATGACGAAGAAAAGCTCCGTTCGAATGCGGAATCTCAAGGCTACCAGTCCTTTAACCGCACAAGACGCTTCAGCTTCAGCTACAGTAAAGATTACAAGATGCAGTCAAGCCCGATCAAGGAAGTGCTCTCCCAAATCTTCCTCGAACGTCTGGCTTGGAGTTACAGCTACACGGAAACGGAATCCCGTTCGACGACAGCGGCTGACTCGACCTATTCTTACCACACGATTATCGAGTATAGCCTCGGTACGTTCAGCCGCTTTAATTACAAGCCGTTCGACTTCTTGAAAAAATCCGCCTGGGCAAAGAGCTTTGCCGACGCTTCGTTTGAACCGTGGCCGCAGACGGTGGACTTGACCCTTTTCGATTTGAACTATATCCGCTATGTGAACCAGGAACGCGATCCGGATTTTGCGGAACCTCAGGTGGAAAAGTCGACGACTTATACGATCGACTTGACACATAAGGCAAACATCCGTTGGAACATCTTCCCGTTCCTCACGACAAGTTACAGTTTGAACATTACCCGTGACATGTTCGGCGGTGGCGACCAGAAAGATTTTGCGAAGGAAAATTTCTGGACGACGAAAAACGGTGGCTTGTTTGCCGTAGACGACATCTTTGATTTTGATCATACCGATCGCAAAATCTACGTTTCCCCGGATAGCGTCGTCGTAATTCCGTACGATACAGTGGCGGTCGTAAGCGCCGAAGGCGATACCTCTCTTATCGACATGGACGATCCGAGCACGTACAAGATTCTGTACGACAGCACGGTCTATTACAAGGTCGATAGTGTGGGCCGCAGGGAATACGGACGTTCTTACGGTATATTGAAGAACGAACGTTCCCGTACGCAGCAGTTCAAGACGACGTTCTCCCCGGCGATTATTCCGTTCCTTCCGATGACGTTTGCGTTTACGTCTTCCTTTAAGCAGCAGAAGACGATCCCGGATGAATACAATCTTTACGATGCGACGACGGTCGATAAGAATTACTGGACGATTTCCCAGACGAACCGTTTTGAATTTGCCCCGTCGTTCCGCTTGGTGGAATTCTTGAAGCTCTTTGGCGACAAGAATGCGGCACAGAGCTTCTTTGAAAAGCTCCGCTGGCGCGATGTGAAGGCGACTTGGACGGTGGACCTTTCGACGGTGGGTGAAAACTTTACCCTTTCGCAGTTGTATGAAGAGCAGGGTGTGACGCCGTTGCAGTATTACTTGTACGGCTTGGGTATTGGAAACGGCTACCGAAATCGTGGAATTTGGAACATTGTTTCGGGTGATATGGGCCTTGATCATCGTAACGATTACACGGGCTTTGCGGAATACCGCAATTCGCATGTGGACACTCTCGTTTACCAGGGTAACTTTACGCACAGCGTCGACCGTACGCTGAATCTTTCGACGGGCTTTACGCTTCCGATCTGGAGCATAGGCGTTGTTGCAGATATGCAGTGGAAGCAGAACTTTAGCCAGTCCCGTGAATATCCGCTGTACACGGACTCGGTGATTGTCTGGCCGAAGTGGGGCGTGGGCATAACGGTTCCGAACTTCTCGCAGCGCGTTGGCTTCTTGAACGGATTTCGCAGCGTGAGTACGATGCACCGTGTGGACTACACGTACACGCGCTCTGTAAAGCCTTTCCAGAGCGCTGAAGATTCTTGGACGACGACGTGGAACTTTAATCCGCTTATCCGCATTAGCTTCCTGACACAGCAGAACATTCGCATTGAAGACAATACATTCTTAAGACTCGAATTTACCGACCGCCGTCCGAAAATGGAAGTGATTTCGCAAACGAACTGGCCGAATACGGTTGTCGACGAGACGGATACGACGAAGTACTTCTACACGCCTTGGATTCACACGGCGCTGTACAAGGATTACGGCTACAACGTGGGTAATGATTTGACGATTTCTTACCCGCTCAAGACAAAGCGCGGATTCCAGTTCTGGAAGTGGTACTTCAAGCTTAAGAATGACATCGATTTGCGATTGACCGCTGGTTACGAATACAAAAAGACGATTCGTGATACCTATGAACCGGAACCCGGTTACGATCCGTGGGATAAAGAAAGCGGAACGGATGGCGTTTACAAGAAGTGGACGATAGAAGGAAACGATTATACCGTGTACTTCCCGAAACTCGAAAAGACCGATCGTACGGTTCCGTCGCGAGTGCATGAATGGTTCGTCCGTCCTAGCGCCGGCTATCAGTTCAACAAAATGGCGAGCGTGAGCGCTTACGTCGAATACCGCCAGATCCATGAAAAACTCGATGATGAAACCGCCCACACGGAACAGATCCTTTCGTTTGAAATCGCTTTGATGTTGAGGTTCAACTAGTCGAAAGAAAGGTGGAGATGAAGAATCTTTACTGGGAAAGCTTTAGAACATTTTTTAAGATAGGCCTTTTCATCTTCGGTGGCGGCTATGCGATGATCCCGATGATCGAAACGGAAATTGTCGATAAAAAGCACTGGATTTCAAAAGATGAATTGATGGATTTGCTTGCGATTGCACAGAGCTGCCCGGGCGTTTTTGCAATCAACATCAGCATCTTTATCGGTTACCGCTTGCGCGGTGTGAAGGGCGGTATTTCGTGCGCAGTCGGCACGGCTTTGCCTTCGTTTTTGATTATTCTTTTGATTGCTCTTTTCTTCCATCAGTTCAAGGAAAATCCTTACGTGGCAGCTCTCTTCCGCGGCGTTCGCCCGGCGGTTGTGGCGCTGATTGCGGTGCCGACCTTTAACATGGCGAAAAAGGCGAAGTTGAACAAGTTCACGATTTGGATTCCGGTGGTGAGCGCCCTTTTGATTTGGCTTTGCGGGGTTTCTCCGATTCTCATTATTTTGGCGGCAGGTTTTGCCGGATTCTTTGTGGGGAAGGCGAAGCGCAAAAAAACGGACCGTGAAGAAGAGGAGGGTGAAGCATGATTTTCCTTTCGCTCTTCATTACGTTCTTCCAGATCGGGCTTTTTGGCTTTGGCGGAGGCTACGGCATGCTTTCGCTGATCCAGCATGAAGTCGTGATGAATCATCATTGGATGACGGCGGGTGACTTTACGGATATCGTGGCGATTAGCCAGATGACGCCAGGACCTGTGGGAATCAACACGGCGACTTATGCGGGCTATACCGCGTTACAGAATGAGGGCGCAAATCAATTCCTTTGCATTCTCGGCAGTATGACGGCGACTTTTGCGCTCGTATTTCCGACGACGATTTTAATGCTCTTGATTAGCCGCTATTTTATGAAGTACAAGGATAATGCCTCGGTGCGCCTGGTGCTTGACAGTTTGCGGCCCGCGGTGGTGGGACTTTTGGCGGCGGCGACGCTCCTTTTGATGACCAAAGAGAACTTTGGCTCTTACTCGGAAGATTCCGTTGGATTTATCTTTTCTGCAGGGCTTTTTGTGCTGACTTTTGTCTGCATAAAATTTTTCAAGGTAGGGCCCATGAAGATGATTGGGGTGTGCGCTTTGCTCGGTCTAGTTTTTACATGGCAGACAGGAGGCTTTTGTGCTTAAGATTCAAGATCAGGTAACCACCAGTTGCACGGACTGCAATGGAAAACTGAAACTCTTTTCTGCATTCCAGATGATGCAGGACTGTTCCGAACTCTGGCTCGATACCGCTACGGAATACAGGGACTTTTTGCGGGCACATGGACTTGCGCAGTTGATCGCTTCGCGCCAGGTCGAAGTCGTCCGCGTTCCGAATTATAAGGAAAAGCTCACGATTCAAACAGGCGTTTACGGTTGCGAACCGCTCTTCGGATTCCGCAACACGTTCATCTACGACGAAGCGGGAAATCCTTGCTACAAAACGTGGAGTCTCGGCGTCTTTTGCGATTTGAAGACCGGTCGCATGAAGAAGCTTCCGCAAGAAGTCATAGATGCCTACACTTATGAGCCGAAACTTGAAATGCATTACAAGGACCGTCGCATTGTCGTCCCGAACGCAGAAGTGAAAACCTTTGCTCCGGTTGTCGTTTCAAGAAACGACATCGATTACAATCAGCATTTGAACAATGCGCATTACGTTCGGATCGCCTCGGAATATTTGCCGGAAGATTTTAACGTGAAAGGTGTTCGCGTGGAATACAAGGTTCCGGTGAAGCTCGGCGAAGAAATCGTGCCGCAGGTTTTGACGGAGGGAAACTTCATTTACGTGAAGCTTTTGAAAAAAGAATTGCCCTGCGCGATTTTGGAATTCGAACAGGGCTAGATTCTATTCAAAATGATGGAAGAGTTACGACTGGGCCGCATTCAAGACGCGGTCTTTGTCTTTTTGCATTTTCTTTTCGGCGTGCTGATCCATCAAAATGAAGATGCCGGCGAGGATTGTTCCCGAAATCGAATGCCACACGCAGGAAATCGCAGCGGCAACGGCGGCTTCCGGGTAAGCGGGGAAGTGTTGCGTTGCAAGGCCTGTGGCAAGGCCCGCATTCTGCATGCCGACTTCGATCGAAATCGTGCGATTCTTTGCCTTGCTCATGTGGGCGATTTTTCCGATTATATATCCAGTGGCATAGCCTAAGGAATTGTGCAGGAAAACGCAGAGGAAAATCATGATGCCCGAGCTGAAGAACTTGCTGCCGAGAAGCGAAATCACACCGCCGACGATGGCGCCAAGGCCGAGCACGGCAATGCCCGGCATCCAGGAGCGCACCATCAGAAAGCCCTGCTTTTTATTCAACAGGTAATTCAGAACAAAGCCGCCGACGACCGGGAAAATCGTGACGCAGAGAATTGTCTTGAAAAGTCCCCATGCGTTTACTTCCACAATTTCACCGGCGAGAATCTTCATAAGGACCGGTGTAAGAACCGGAGCGAGGAGCGTGTTCACCGCCGTCATGCCCACGGAAAACGCGACGTCGCCCTTGCAGAGGAACGACATTATGTTTGAAGAAACGCCGCCCGGGCATGTGCCGACGAGCAGAAGGCCAATCGCGATGCCTTTGGGAAGCCCTAAATGCACAAGCGTAAACGCGATGAGCGGCATAATCGTAAACTGCGCCAAAGTGCCGATGAGAATATCGCCCGGACGCTTGGCCAAAATGGCGAAGTCTTGCGGGGAAAGGGTAAGCCCCATGGCGAACATAATAATGCCTAAAATGATAGTCTGGGTGTCGCCTTTGACCCAGGCGAAGGAAGGAGCGTAAATGAAAGCCACGACCGCGAAAATCAAAACAACTGGCGTGGTGTATTTGGAAAGAAATTGAGAGAATTTTGTTAACAGCATAATGCCATCCTTTTGGAATGCGCCGAAAAGCTAAACATTATAGAAGGGATTGGCTAAAAGGGTTCTTGGCTTTGACGATTTCAGGGCATAAAAAAAGAACTCGTCAATTTGACGAGTTCTTTTTCGTACCCCCAAGCGGGTTTGAACCGCTGTTGCGGGAATGAAAATCCCGAGTCCTAGGCCACTAGACGATAGGGGCATTGTTTAGATGTGCCAAATATAGATATTCTTCCTCGCTTGTCAAGGGGGTTTTGTGAAAATTCTATTTTTTATCGTATGAATCTGTCGAAATGGCTAAAAAACAGTGCAATGGCTGCGCTTTTGCGTTTATTTCCGCTCGTTTTATTGGCGAGTCTTGCGGATGCAGGGCTTTTGGTCGCGATTCGACACTTCATTCAGATTCTAGAAAAAACGGCCGGGACGACGATTGCGGAATGGCTCGGAGTCACACTTGGACTGGTTGCGCTGCGCTGGGTGTTTTCTTACATGCGCGGAATTTCAGTCGAGAAGACGATCCGTCATGTGGAAGCGGGACTTTTGCTATGGTTTGCGCGGCGCCTGCGAACCCTTTCTCCCCAATATTACCATAAGGTACAGAGCGAAGAACGTTTGATGGTCGCTTACGATTCCATACACACGGTAAGCGCAAGTGCAGAAACGTTGATGTTTACCTTGCAGGCGATTTTACAGCTGGTGATTTTTTTGCCGGTGCTGTTTGTGATGTCTCCGTGGCTCACCTTAGTGGTACTGCTCGTGGTGCTGCCGGTGATTTCTTACATCCAAAAAAAACTGCACGCGATGAAACCTTCGGTCGATGAAGAAATGGTGAAGCGCGGAGAGCTCCGTTCCGAAGTGGAATCGGCGAAGCGTTTCTTTCGGCTGTGGAGTTCGGCAGAAGATCTTTCGCGGATTGTGCAGAGCCTTTTTGCCAAGGTGCGTTCCGTGTTGAATTCCAGCGTTTCGGTGGGACGTCGCAAGGTGGTGCTTGCGCAGGGAATGGAATCGCTTTCGGTGATTTCTGTGATACTGATTCTCGGGTTTTGCGGTTGGATGATTTTGAACGGCAAGCTCGATGCGGAAGGCCTGGTCCTTTACTGCTCCGCGCTCTTTCTTTGCTATAAACCGGTGAAGGAATGTTCGCGCCTTTTGCCGCAGATGCGCCTTGCCAAAAGCGCAGAGAACGTTCTCTTTGACCTGGAAAAGGCGCCGCGCAAAAAACGTTTGCAGTCGCATGCAAAAAGGACGCTCGAACTTTCGCAGATCGACTTCTCTTATACCGATGACATGGAAAAGACGCCTGTGTTCCAAGGCTTGGACATTTTACTGCAAACGGAAAAGCCTGTCCTTTTGCAAGGAGCGAATGGCTGCGGAAAATCGACGTTCTTTAAGCTCGTTGCGGGCCTTGAAGAATCGAAGAAGGGAAGCATTTTGCTGCCAGAAAATTTTGCCGGAAACGGCGTCTTTTCGGTTTCCCAGGATTTGATTTTACCGCCACGGGAATTTGTGTTGCAAAAGATTCAGGCGTTGCAAGGGAACGCCGCCTTTGCGGAACTATGGAAACTCGTCCGCGGAGAAAAGCTTTTGCAAAAAAAAGGGCTTTCGGGCGGAGAACGCGCCAAAGTCGCTCTCTTGTGGGCGATCGCTTCGCCTGCCAAAATTTTACTGCTCGACGAACCTTTTGCTTTTGTGGTTCAAGAAGAACGCGCTCCGATTTTGGTTGCGCTTCTCGCTGCGGCAAAGGCCCGCGGAAAATGGGTGCTGCTTGCGACGCACGAACCTATGTCGAACGATTTGACGGAGCGCTTTGAAATCTTAGACTTTACAAAACTGGAAGGGCGAGCATGAATTTTCTGTACCGTTTCCGAGGCGTCATCCTTGGAATCTTTGCCGTAGCCCTTTGGGCTTTTCCACATTCTTCGGAATGGATTCCAGCTTCGGCGGGGATTCTTGCCTTGCTCGGTATTGTGCTCCGTGTGGAGGCGCGCCGGGTGATAGGTGAACATACGCGTGGAAACGAAAAGGCTGCGCCGGAACTTGTGATGTGGGGAATTTACGCAAAGCTTCGCCATCCGCTGTACCTTTCTAATTTGTGCTTTTGCTATGCGTTTGTGCTCTTTCATTTAGGCTGGCAAACCCTTTCGTTTGCGTTTGCGATGGGAGTTACTTTATTTGTATTCCCGCTTGCGAAAGCGGAAGATGTCTTTCTTAAAAAAAAGTTCGGAGAACGGTTTGTGAATTGGGCTAATCGCACTCCGATGTTCTTTCCGACATCTTTTTCGGCTGCGCAAGGCGAATGTACGTCGTCCGGCGTAAAACGCTCCGTTTTGGCTTCGGTTTTAGCGGATCGTTGGACGTGGGTGTGGCTGATCTTTTATACATTGTTGCTGTTTGTTCGGCGATTTGTGGAATTGCCGGTGTTGCTGTAAGAAGGATTTGAAATGTTCGGGTTGAATGCGATTCGTAGAACTTTGGGTATTGTAGCTCTTGCTGCGGGCAAGGTTCCGTCATTCAATGAAAAATTCAAAATCCAAGATCGTATTCGCGGTCCGTTCCCGAAAGGCCCTTGCTTTTGGATGCACGGGGCAAGCCTTGGCGAATGCAAAATGCTCCTTTCGCTCGCCAAAATCTTAAGGGCAGAGCTTCCGGATCTCCCGCCCATTCTGATTACAACGCAAAAGGCAGAAGTCTGCGCTTATTTGGAGCCTCTTGCCTCTAAAGAAGGCGTTCTCGTTTCGATAGCGCCGCTTGATACGCAGAGCGCGATTCGGAATTTTATGGATGCGGTAAAGCCGGTGATGCTTGTCCTTGCCGAAAATGAACTTTGGCCGGGGTATCTCGCGGCGATGCGGGAGCATTCGATCCGTCCGTCGGTCGCTTTGGTTTCGGGACGTTTTTACCGTTGCATCGATACGCATGAATTCCGTTCGATCGGTTTTGTGAGCATGCAGACGGGTGCGGACCTGACGCGTTTTGTGGCGGCAGGGGATTATTCCGTTGCGGCGAAAACGATTATCGGTGGTGACTGGAAACTTCTCTCGTGGGCAAAGTCCGGTTCCGAAGTGGAATCTCCCAAGGATTTCTGCGTCGATACGGCTTTCCTTTCTTTTCACAAAGAAGAATGGAAGCCTCTTCTGGAAATGCTTGAACTTGCGGTAAAGGCGAATGAATCGATCGTGCTTGCGCCGCGCTTTGAAGAAGAGTTGCCGAAGTTCCGCGCAGGCTTGGAACAGGCGGGCATTTCGACTGTGGAATGGCCGGAAGTCAAACCGGGAGCTGTTTCGCTTGTGACCGTTTACGGCAAGCTGACAGAAGTTTTGCAGACTTCGAAGTCGTCGGTCATCGGCGGATCTTTTTCGCGCTCTCTGGGCGTGCATGATTTTTGGGAATCTTTGAAGCTGGGTGTCGCTACTTGCATCGGTCCGTTTTCCCGCGGGCAACAGGCTTCGGTGGAAGCGCTTCTTCGGGAAGGTGCGATTGCGCAGATCAAGACCGCTGCGGAATATTCTTCTCGCTCGGTTCCCGACGTGAAACGGGTTTACTGCTTCCTTGCCCATGAACGGGAAAAGGTGGTGTCTTCTTATAACGCGTTCGTCAATTTTATTCAGACGACGCTTGAAACGGATAATTCGGAATCCAAGAACGACTCGGAATCCAAGAACAATATGGATGCCTCTGTATGAAAAAACTTGTTCTAGCTAGCCCTCGTGGATTTTGCGCGGGAGTCGATCGCGCTTTGCATATTGTCGCCAAGGCGCTCGAAAAATTCGGTGCCCCGATTTATGTGCGCCATGAAATTGTGCATAATGCTTTTGTCGTGAGCCGCTTTAAGGCTCAGGGTGCGATCTTTGTCGAAGACCTGCAGGAAGTCCCAGAAGGGGCGACTGTCGTTTTCTCGGCGCACGGCGTACCGGATTCGGTTTACGAAGAAGCGAAGAAGCGCCATCTGCACGTGCTGGATGCGACGTGTCCTCTGGTGCAGCGCGTTCACATGAGCGCCAAACGTCACCATGCGGCTGGACGTCACGTGATTTTGATAGGCCATGCGGGCCACGCGGAAGTGGAAGGCCATTTGGGCCAGGTATCCGAAGGCTGCATGACTTTGGTCCGCAAGGCGGATGACGTTAAGAAATTGTCCTTCCCCGAAGGGACGGAACTCGCCTACATTACGCAGACGACGCTTTCTGTTTCTGAATCCAAGGACATTATCGATACCCTTCGGGAACATTTCCCGAATATCCAGGGCCCAGTCCGCGGCGATCTCTGCTATGCGACGGGAAATCGTCAGGTAGCAGTCGCTTCCCTGTGCGATCAGGTGCAGTCCCTGCTGGTAGTCGGGTCTAAAAATTCGTCCAACTCGAGCCGTTTGGCGGAATTGGGCAAAGAACATGGGATTCCTTCACATTTGATCGACAGTGTGAAGGATGTGGATCCATCCTGGTTCGACGGAATCGATACGGTGGGTCTTTCGAGTGGCGCAAGCGCCCCGGAGGACCTCGTTCAAGACGTTGTGGCCTGGATGCGTGAAAAATATCCCGGAATTGAGGTCGAAAACTGGGTGACTATGCAGGAAAAGTTAAAGTTCCCTTTACCTGCAGAATTAGCATCTTGACGAAATCCGTTAAATTAACTAATGTTGTGCCCACTAAAACACGGAGTTATACAATGAGCCGTATTTGCGAAGTTTCTGGAAAAGGCGCCCTCGTTGGCCACATGGTTTCTCACTCGAACCGTAAGAAGTTGATTCGTCAGCTTCCGAACCTTCAGACGAAGCGTTTCTACGTTCCGGAAGAAGATCGCTGGGTTTCTCTTCGCGTGAGTGCCGCTGGCCTTCGTACGATCGAAAAGCGCGGCATTTATGCCGTCGTGAAAGAACTCGGTCTCTAATCCTTTTTCGGATTTTGTAACACGAAAAGTCGCTTTCTCGTTAAAGCGACATTTCGTGTTTTAAATGCAAATTTCAAAAATTCCGAAGGGAAAAAAGCCCACGATGCAGCGGGCTTTTCTGTTAAAGGAAGAGTCTTTGCTCGGGAAGATTCTGTTTATGGTTCTTCGATAGGATCGGAGCCTTCCCTTAAGAATGTCTTCAGTGCGTGTTGACGCGAAAGCGGGGCGAGGATGAACAGGATGTCTCCAGGTTGCAGTTCGATGGCTCCACGTGGCGGTAGAATTTTCCCGTTGCGAGTGATGGACGTGATAACGACATCCGTGCTGAACTTGAGATCCTGGATGCGTTTTTTGGCGCAGTAATAATCGTCGTGGATCA
Organism: Hallerella sp.; assembly: GCF_022776125.1. Lineage (NCBI taxonomy): Bacteria > Pseudomonadati > Fibrobacterota > Fibrobacteria > Fibrobacterales > Fibrobacteraceae > Hallerella > Hallerella sp. The sequence goes on from NZ_JALFIA010000018.1 coordinate 45,278, forward strand.
AAAATTCGAACATGTCGATGTCGGACTGCTTGATTGCATGCAGTTCCACGGAAAAGGGGGAGACCGGGGACTTGGGGATGGTCAGCTTGGCGCGTTTCGCGATTCTTCCGAGAGTGCTCCCCTGCAAAAGGCAAGAAACCAGGACGGCAAAGAAGATGATGTTGAAGACGGATTCCGCATCCTTTAAACCATAGGCGGCGGGGTACGTCGCAAGCACGATGGGAACCGCGCCCTTGATACCGCCCCAGCTCACAAAAAGTTTTTCTTTTGTGGAATAGCGGAAGGGGAGAGTCGAAAGCCAAACAGCGACAGGCCTTGCGACAAAGATCATCAATGCGGCAATTAAAAGGCCTTCTTTCCAGACGAGTGCAAAGTTCCTCGGAAACGCGAGCAGTCCGAGCATCAGGAACAGCGCCATGTTGCAGAAGGTGGAAATCCCTTCCAGAAAAAGGCTAACACCGCGCTTGGCCACAAATTCCGAGTTGCCGAGCCAATAGCCCATAAAGAATACGGCAATGATACCGTTGGCCTGAATTTGATCGGCAAAACCGTAACCGAAAAGAATCACGCCGATGAGCAACACATAATAGTATCCGCGGTTTTCGGAGTGGAGATGGTTAAAAAGAAAGTGGGCTATTTTGCTTGCTAAAAATCCGATAAGGATGCCGCCGGAAAATTGCCAAGCGAGTCGGCTGAAGAATTCCCAGAGGCTTGTGCCTTCCCCAGCGATGCTTCCGAGAAAGGCGAGCGTTAAAAGAATGGCCATCGGGTCGTTTGCCGCGCTTTCTACATTCAGGGTGGCGGCGAGCTTTTTCTTCAACGGGTTTTGCCGCGTAATCAAGAAGACGGCGGCGGCATCGGTCGATGAAATAATCGAGCCGATGAGCATCGAAAGTATCCAATCGTAATCCATAATCCAATGAATGCAAATTCCGAGAACCATTGCGGTGACGGCGACGCCAAAGGTGGCGAGCGTGATTGCCGGCTTGGCGGCAACCTTCAAATCGGAGCGCATGGTGCGGAATCCGCCATCGAACAGAATGAAAATGAGCAGGATGTCGGCAACCTGTTTGGTGAATTTCGCATCGCTGAATTCGATAAGTCCTAAAATGTCGCTGCCGACAATCAAGCCGACCGCGAGGAATACCACAAGAACGGGGAACCCTATTTTATCGGAAATACGAGTCGCAAAAAGCGACGCGATAATGAGCAACGCAAAAAGAAGTAGCATGCTTTAAATGTACGAAAAAACTGAAAAAAGTCAAAAATGGCACGTACGCATGCACAGGTTTCCGTAGGAATTTTCAATGCGGAAAATTTTAATTCATCTTTGTCAGGTACGCGGGCGTCGAACCGTGCTTGATGATGCAATTCAGAATGCGGGATATATCCCAATCTTCTTTGCGAATGCGGCGACGGAGAAGGGCGACGAAAACTTCCATGAGCATTTCGCAGTCGTAAACGGCGCGGTGCATTTCGTCGTTGTTGATCGCGAGCTTGATTTGACCCTTGATGCGTTGGAACATGTGGGCGAGATCGCCAAGCTTATGGCTCTTGAGTTCCGGCAAAATCGAACGGGCGACGCGCAGGCTATCGACAATCGGATTGCCCGGCAAAAGCTGTGGATGCTTGGTGTAGGCGACGTGCAAAAATCCCGCATCGAAGTCTGCGTTATGGGCTACGAGAATCGCGGACTGGCCGCAGAAAACGGTGAACTTTTTCAGGGCTGTATTGATGTCAGGAGCGTTTTCCACCATTTCGTTTGTAATGTGGTTCACTCGTGTCGCTTCGTCCGGAATCATCATGGGTGGTTTTACCAAGGTCTGGAATTCCGAAATTTTTTTGGGACGGATGATGCCGTTGTCGTCGTAAACGGTGAATTTGACGGCACCGATTTCCACGATTTCATCTTTGTTAGAGAAAAGACCCGTTGTTTCCAAGTCGAAAGCGACGAAGGTAGAATAAATCATTCAATACTCCCAATCAGAATCAAACACATTTCAAAGATAGCTTAATGAAATTGTCAATTTTGACAATGGGAGGGGAATCTTTGCCTTGTCCCAGCTGCGGAGCGAAAAATGCGCCCCATAGCGGACTTCCAGTTTGTAAACCGGAGCGTTTGCCCGCTCCGCAAGCCAACGCGTACCGGGCTTTTCCTGAAGAGCGGGGCCTTTGGGGCCGTCGAGCGCCATGGCGCAGGAATTTCCCTCTTTCAGCTGCCGCAGAACCTCGCGAATTTCGAGCGTTTTCTCGGAACTGGAGCCACGAACGACCTTGTACCCGAGGTCAAATGCGATTTTTGAAAGAATTTCTCCATCGGAACTCGGTGAAATGAAGGCGACGAGTCCGGATTTTCGAAAGGCGGCTGTCGCCGCAAACAGGTCCTGGTGCCACAGCGCTAGAATTCCTGGATTTGACATATCCACAGAATTTCCCCAATTAATCCTCAACGAGCGGAGCCAAAGCTCGATAAATGTGCAAAAAAGGCGTTTTTTTAGAGGGAGTCTGCGCATCATCACCTTGGAAAATAACAAAATATTTCCTATAATTGCAGTCACATGGCGACGTACCCAAGTTGGTAAGGGGCGAGTCTGCAAAACTCTTATTCCCCGGTTCGAGTCCGGGCGTTGCCTCTGAAAAAAGACGGATGTTTTTTATCCGTCTTTTTTCGTTTGTGCATATATTGAATGTATAGGGTTGTTGAATTTGAGGGTCGCTCAGGAATGCGAGGAATCTCTTTTCTAAAAATGGATATACATTGAGACTATGAAGCAATTTCAATTTGAATATACCAGCATCGGGAAGCTGAAAAGAGAATTGGATAAGATCAACCAATGGCGTCGATCCAAGGTGACTTCTTGTGTCCTGTTCGAATTTTATGCAGAAGACATTGAACGTTCGCAAATTGAACTTGCTTGTGAGATTATCGACCAAGAAGTGCCGGACGCACTGTACATGGGCTGCTCCACGAACGGTAACATCATCGAAGGTGGACTTTCTTCGTCGCCAATCGGTGTGGTGTGTACCATTTTCGAATTCCCGTCGACGCGTGTAAAACTGATGCACTATGTGCTGACAGAAGATTGCGCTCTCGATGTCGTGGCGGACTTTAAGAAACAGCTCGTCAAGTATCCGTGGGTGAAAGCGGTTTCGATGCTTGTCACGATTCGCGGTATGTCGATGACGCCGTTCTGTGATGCGTTTACCGATGTGGATCCGGACATCGAGATTTTTGGTGGCGGAGCCTTTAACCCGGACTTGAATAACGATGAAGCTTGCGTGTTCAGTAAAGTGCGCGGCTATACGGAAAAGGGTGTCGTCTTCTTATTGCTCGGCGGTGAAGATCTGAATGTGATGTCGACATTCATCACGGGTTGGAAACCTCTTGGCCGTGAATTCAAGGTGACTAAGGCGAATGGCTGCATTCTGCAAGAACTCGACGATCGCCCCGCTTATGACGCTTACTACAAATATTTGAATATACCGAACAACGAACACTTCTTTAGCAATACTCTTGAATTTCCGTTTTTCTATAGACATCATGGAATCGATATTTTGCGAGCGCCGATCGCGAGCAACGAAGACGGTTCTTTGACGATGACTTCGGATATTGAAAAGGATGTGAACGCGCGAATTGCTTACGGTGATCCGTGGACGATTCTTGAAAGTATTCAGAAGGACGGAAAAAAGATTGCGGAATTCCAGCCGGAACAGATCAAGATTTTCTCTTGCGCCGCACGTCGCACGTACTGGGGTGACGACGAAATCAGTAAGGAAACGTTCCCGTTTCAGAGTATTGCTTCGACTTCGGGCTTTTATACCTCGAGCGAATTCTTGAAAACCGACGGGTACTTGAATCAGCACAACGTGACTCTTGTCGTCGCCGCTTTGCGTGAAGGTCCTAAGGATTTGAACGTACATTTTGAAATGCAGAACGAACAGTTCGCCGGAAAGGTCTCGATGATCAACCGCCTCGCGACCTTTATTGACGCTGCGACGGTAGAACTCGAAAAAGCGAACAGGAAGCTCACCGAAATGGCGATCACGGACAGCATGACAAAGCTTTTGAACCGTGGAGAAATCCAGCGCCGTATCAAGGAAAGCGTAAAAGTTTTCGAGGAAACAGGCGAAAAGTTCTCTTTGCTGATGTACGATATCGACTTTTTTAAGCAGGTGAACGATGCCTGTGGCCATAAGGAAGGGGATGCTGTCATTCTGAAACTCGCGGATGTATCTAGGCGCGCGATCAAGGATCACGCTCCGGAGGCAAGTATCGGTCGTTGGGGCGGAGAAGAATTTATGATTCTTTTGCCGGGAATTCAGGCGGAACGCGCACAGCTTTTGGCAGAAGTCATTCGCACCTCTTTTGCCGCAGTGGACTTTACGGTTGCACATCATAAGACGATTAGTCTCGGCGTGACTGAAGTCTGTGAAAATGATTCATCGGATAAGATTTTGATGCGTGTGGATAATGCGCTTTACAAAGCGAAGAAACAAGGTCGAAACCAGATTGTGGTGATGAGATAGCGGAGGGGCGTGTTTATGGTTAGAAAAGAAAAATTGGATTCCATGTTTAACGCTTTCTCCATTGTAAGTGGTGGAAATTATGTCTATGTGTGCGACATGAAGCAAGATCTTTCGCGATGGTCCAAGTCTGCTGTGGATTATTTTGGCCTTCCGTCGGAATATATGGAAAATGCGCAGAGCATTTGGAATGAACATTTGCATCCGACGGATCGCGAATATTTTAACGAAAGTATCAATGCGATTTTTGCTGGCTCTGACAATAATCATACCTTGGAATATCGCGCCCGTCGTTTAGACGGCGAATATGTGGTCTGCGTTTGTCAGGGTGTTGTCATCCATGACGATGATGGAAAGCCTGAATATTTTTGCGGTTCTATTAAGAATCATGACAGCGTCAATTTCATTGATGATGTAACGAACTTGCGCAGTCTTTACGGTTTTTTGGATGATTTGAAGTCGGCGTTCTGGAAAAAACAGGAACTCGATATTTTAATGATCGGCGTCGAGGAATTTTCTCGCACGAACGATATTTTTGGTTATACCTTTGGAAACCGCGCCTTGCGAAAGCTAGGCTCGCTGTTGCTTTCGGAATTCCGTTGCGAAGGCCAGGTGTACCGCATGGATGGAACCAAGTTCGCTGTGATTGCGCAAAAGTCTTCGATTCAGCGCTTGAGTGAAATCTATGCGGATTTGCAGGAAACCTGTGCCAAGGAATTCTATGTGGGCTCGGACCGTTTGACGCTTTCGCTTTGCGCGGGAGCGTTGCACTTGGAGCGTTTTTCGGTGAGCCCGGATACGGTGTATTCGTGCCTCAGGTTTGCACTTCACGAATCCAAGGGGAACCATCATGGGGAACTATTTGAATTCCAGGAAGTGGTGATCGATGAAAGCCGTAACAGCCTCACGCGTTTGAACGAAATCCGCAACAGCATTGTGGATGAATGTGTGGGCTTCGAGCTTTATTACCAGCCTGTCGTGGACGCAAAAACCGAAGAGATGTGTGGAGCGGAAGCATTGATCCGCTGGAGAAACAACGATTACGGTCTTGTTCCGCCGTTCCTGTTTGTGCCGATTCTGGAGCAGGATAGTCTTTTTCCGGAACTCGGAAAATGGATTTTGCGCGAAGCGATGATTTGCGGAAATCGGATTCGAGCCAAGTATCCGAATTTTGTGATGAACGTAAACCTTTCTTACGCGCAGCTTGAAAGGACGGACTTTGTCGATGTGGTTTTGGATCTTTTAAAAGCGACGCATTTCCCAGCAAAGAATCTTTGTCTTGAACTCACAGAACGTTGTCGCTTGCTCGATGTGAAACTGCTGCAGAATATTTTTGTGCGCCTTCGTGAGGAAGGAGTGAGAATCGCTTTGGACGATTTCGGCACAGGATTTTCTTCGCTCGGCGTTTTGCGCAAGCTCCCGATCGACTGTGTGAAAATTGACCGCGATTACGTGCTGAACATTCAGTCGAATAAAGAAGATCGGAACACGGTGAAGTTCATTTCTCAGCTGGCGGAAGCTTTTAATGCGGAGCTTTGTGTGGAAGGCGTGGAAACCGCAGAAATGCGAGACATGCTCCGCAAATTTAACGTGACGAGTTTCCAGGGCTTTTACTACTCGCGTCCGGTACCGATTGAGGAGTTCTGCGTAAAGTACAGTTGTTGAAGATGAACAAGAAATCCCGCTGCATTGCAACGGGATTTTTAATCTCATTTCGCTTGAGAAAGGCTTCGATTAATATCTCTTGCCCTTGGTGGCGTCGAGGAAGACCTTCACCGTCTTTTCGCCTTCGATCTTTACAAGCTGTTCCGCGGCACGACCGTTGTTGCATTCTGCACGGATCATGTGGTCGCCTGCGTCAAGGTTGTTCACGGTGAGAGCTGCGCCATCGGTACGGTCGGCGTTATCGCCGTCGACGTAGATGTAGCATTTGCCCGGCTTCGTCGTCACTTCGACGTTGCCCTTCGGAATCACGGTACCGAAGTTGAATTCGTTCTTCTTGTTCGGCCAAATGTTCACGCGCTTGTTGACGAGTTCGTAACCCTGGTCCACAACGATCAAGGTGTAACGACCAGACTTGACGTCGCGATTTTCAATCGGGCTCTTGCCGAGAAGTTCGCCGCCGAGATAGACTTCGCTGTTGGACGGTTCGGTGAGGATGGTGACCTTAGCCGGCTCTCCACGAGGAGGAGGTTCTTCGGCCATGGCGACGACTGCGCAGAACGAGAGCGTTACAGCGCTGAATGCAAAAAGTTTCGAGAGAAATTTCATTTGTAACTCCTTCTAAATCGTCTTCTAAGATATAAAGAAAAATGGCCCTTGGCGGAGCTCGGAATGTAAAAATGCCCTTATAAATTGTACTTTTGCTTGTAAATGAAAGAACTTTATCAAAAATTGCGCACTTTTACCGGCAAAAGCTATGGCCTGTACAAAAGCTTGACCGGAAAAACATGGAACTTTGGCGACTTCGACATGGAATTTATCCATGTGCAGGGAGATCCGTATGCTCCGGCTTCGCGCCTTAAATTCAACGCTCCGATTGAAATCCTCGGCATTCCGACGGAATGGGGAAATTCTCCTGTAAAACGCTTGGCCCTTGCCGACTACTTGCTGCGTAGGCTCAGTGCGGAAGTGGAAATCCGCTCGGAAGAAGAAAAGCTCCCGATTCACGTTCTGGTTCCGGGCGAAGAAGTGCTTGTGCGGAACGCGCTTTGGGTGGGCGGCCCTTCGGAAAACGGTGGCAAGGCGGTCGTCGAAGTGATACTCTCGGTGGGGCTTCCGGGCGACAAGCGCATTATCGATGTGCCTGCGGCGGTGGATCTTTTGACAGCGACGATTCCCGACCTTTTGATGGCGCTCTATTTGAAATCCGAAGCGGAACGCGCCGAAGCTCTGAAGTGCATTGAATCTTTGGAAGTTCGTGAAGCGCTCCTTGCCGCTGTGCAAGAAAAAGGCTTTGTCGCCTTCGTTCCGAACGGGGCGATTTTACCGCGTGAATCCGGAACGAGCGACCTTCCGAAAAAAGATGCGGTCCCGTTTGAATCTCCGAAGGAACTGCTCCAAACCTTTGAAGTCTGTGGAAAAAAGATTTCGGGCATGGCGATTCCCAAAGGCATTACGATTATCGCGGGCGGAGCTTACCACGGAAAATCGACGCTTCTTTCGGCGCTGGAAAGTTCTGCCGTTCCGCATGTTCTTGGTGATGGCCGAGAATGGATTGTAACGGATCCGTCGGCGATGCGCATTGCTGCGGAACCGGGCCGCATTGTGAAAGGAACGCGTATTGCGCCGTTTGTGCGACAACTCCCTTTTGGCGTTTCTACGGAAAAGTTCGAAACGCGTTCCGCTTCCGGTTCTACAAGTGAAGCGGCGAATGTGATGGAAGCGCTTGAGTTTGGATCGAAAACTCTTTACGTCGACGAAGACGCATCGGCGGTAAACTTCCTCATTCGCGATGCGCGCATGCGCTCTCTCGTCGGCGAAAAAGATGAACCTCTGATTCCGCTTTCGGATCGCGCAGAAGAATTGAAAAAGCTCGGGGTGAACATGGTTCTTGTCGTCGGCGCCTGTGGCGATTATTTGAAGGTCGCCGATACGGTGCTTGTGATGAAGAATTACGAGCCGGTGGATGAGACGGCAAAGGCGAAAGAAATCGCCGCGGCTTCGAGCCAGCAGGCTCCGCTAGAAAAGCTTCCGTCTTTTGGAAATCTCAAGTGCAGACCTTTTCCGGCGCTCTCGGAAGATCTTGTCGGCGGCGTGAAAACGCGTACCGCCCAGGAGCGCCAGGTGAAGATTCGCCTGCGTGGAACGGAGCTTACAATCGGTTACATCACTGCGGATTTGCGAGCCCTTTTCCCGACCGCTCGTACGGCACAGCTTAGCGGTCTTGGGCTCTTTTTGCTCAATATGCTGCAGAACGTAGAAGAGCTTCCGACCGACGAAGCGATCCACAAACTTTATGTGCAGATTCAGAATGTGGGCTTCCGCCGACTTCCGCAAGGATTTTCCAAGGATTCGGAGCTTCCGCGTGAACAAGAAATCGCTGCGGCGCTACTCCGTTTTGAAAATCCACCTAAACCGTAACACCTTGTAGGTGAATTGAAAATTTGAGAACATTTCAATGGAGATGTCCGTGATGTAAACTTTGTAAATTTTTGTTTTCAAACTTCTAAAAATTACGTAAATTCAATGTTTTTCTGATTTGATTTATTTGTGATTTGAAAAATCTATTGTGTTTTTGATAATTTGATATAAATTTTCTTTTAGAAATTTTGAGAACATTCTCAAAGTAAAGGGAAAAGGGTGGACCTATGAGAACAAAACAGGCAATCTTCGCTACGGCTCTTCTTGCAACGAGTGCATTTGCTGTGACCGCTCCGGATCTTCCGATGACGGGATGGGCAACTCAAAACGGAGGCACCACGGGCGGTGCGGGTAAAACCACGGTCACCGTGAGTAACGTGGACGATCTACGCGCGTATGCAGAAAAGGGTGGCTACACGATCTATGTGAAGCCGGGAACGTATACCGTTCCTTCCAAGAGCGCAATCAATGTCGGCGATAACGTGACGATTTACGGCTATCAGGGCGCGATCATTGCACAAACCTATACCGGCACGAAGAACGAAGACAACACCGTTTTAAACATTGTAGGCGATAACGTCATCATCCGGAACATTGTAGTGAAGGGCGCTGGCGCTGTCGATAAGGACGCGGGCGACTGCATGCATGTCCAGGGCGGATCTCACGTTTGGATTGACCACGTCGAAGTCTACGACGGCGAAGATGGAAACCTGGATGTGATCAACGGTGCGAACTATGTGACCATTTCTTGGAGCAAGTTCCACTACACCAGCGCTTCTTCAAATCACCAGTTCAGCAACCTTATCGGCAATAGCGATAGTAAAACGACTGACTCCGGAAAACTCAAAACCACGATGCATCACAACTGGTGGGCAGACGGTGCCAAGGAACGTATGCCGCGCGTGCGTTTTGGCGAAGTCCATGTAGCGAACAACCTTTTCGATAGCGATGATGCGAGCCACTGCGTGCGTGCTGCCTATAAAGCGAATTTGCGTGTGGAAGGCAACGTGTTTATCGGGGTGAACAAACCGATCGATCTTTATGACGGGGACTATACCGCGGTTTATTCGAATGGCAATTACACGGAAAATACGAGTGGAAATTCCGGTAGCGGCACGAATTCGAACGCCTTTACGCCGACGTATTCCATGAGCATTACCGATGTGAGCACGAAGGCAAAGGCTTATGCTCTCCGCGATTCCATTCAACTTTATGCGGGAGCGACCCTTCCGGATCCGGGTTCTTCGGGCACGGTAACGCCTGCTTCTTCGAGCGCTACGGAGTCTTCGAGTTCTGTAGCCTCATCTTCCTCAGTGAAGAGTTCTTCTTCGATCGCGACTTCATCGAGCTCTGCGGCAGTGAGCGGTGCGGCGGCATTGACCAAGCACGGTTCGGGTTCTGCCACGCAGACGGTCGCTCAGGGTGAAGCGATTGCGAGCTTCTATTACACGATTGAAAATGCGACGGGCGCAACGGTGACGGGTCTTCCGGATGGTGTCGCGGGAACGCTTGACGGCTTGAATATCACGATTTCGGGTTCGGTTTCTGCAACGGCAGCTGTGGGAACGTACAAGTTCACGGTGACGACGACCGGTGCGACGGCAAACGTTTCGAAGTCCGGGACGATTACGGTGACGGCTGCAAACTCTACAGCTTCTTCGAGCTCCGTTGCGCTTTCTTCTTCCTCGGAAAAGAGCTCCTCTTCTGTCGCGATTTCGTCTAGCAGTGAAACGGTCCTTTCCTCGAGCAGCGAAGAAGTCGTGGAATCTTCGAGCTCTGAAGCGACGGAAGCGATTTCGATGGTGAACGTGGCGAAGACGCAGATGAGTCTTTCTCCGGCGGTTATTTCTTCGACTTCGACTCTTCGCTTTACCGCTGCGCATCCCGGCATGGTGCGGGTAACGCTCATGAATGCGATGGGCATTGCGGTGCAGTCGGTACGTGTGTATGCGAACGCCGGTGAAAATTCGGTGAATCTTTCTCGCGGATCGATTGCTTCGGGAACGTACTACTTGAATGTCCGTGGCGCCGGTTTGAGTCTCTCTCGCCGTGTGAAGGTAGACTAAACACTTACTCACAACCAAAACCAAGAAAGGTTCTCCGAACGGAGGATCTTTCTTTTTGTAATTTGAAAATCATGAAGCATTTTTTCGGCATCGTGTTGGCAAGTACCGCAATTTCGCTTGCGGCGCTTTCGGAAGAAGTTCGGGATAACTTTGTCGTCTCTTGCGAAGAAGGAGGCTCTTCGCCTGCTTTTTGCGATTGCGTTTTTGGCAAGGTGGAACAGAAATATTCCCAGGCGCAGATCGATGCGATTGAACTGAAAATGCGCCGCGGTCATGCGGACATGGGCTACACGAGTTTTGTGAAAAAGGCTTCGCAGGAATGCGATGCAAAGCTCAAATCGGGCTCCTCTCTCGGCGCGCTTGCCGCAAGTGAAGACGCTCAAAAATCTCAAATGCCAAAACGGGATCAAAGCGCCTCGGCTTTTTCCGCAGAAGATCTCGCCGCGCTAGAAGCTTTGGGCGTTGACGCGGACTTTGCCCAAGGCGTGATGAGCGCGCTGCTCGAATCCCCGGAATACAAGAACATTTTCCTTGCGGACTGCGCCGTAGAAATTCGTCCGTACTTTGGAACGAGCCGGGCGGCAAGTACGTGTGAATGCGCCTATCAAAAGATCATTGCGAACAGCGGTGTAGAAAATCTTATCCATTTAGTCGATTCCAAAGGCGAGATGAATGACTCGCTCGCTTTGGAAATGATCTTGCCCTGTGTTCCAAAACAGTACACGGCGGAAATGGAAAAGTTCTTAATGGATTCTTGTACGACGGTTGTGTCGAAAGAAATTTGCAGCTGTGTTGTCCGGGATGTGAAAAAACACTTTACCCTGGAAGAACTTTTACGTCGCACCGTCGCAAACCCGACATTCATTCAAGGCTATGTGACGGGCGCCGCAATGCGCTGCAAGGAATATTAAACCATCGGAATGGTAACGATCTGACCGACGGACTGGTAAACATTGGCCTGAGCCTGTCTAAAGCAGAGAACGGCAAAATGCGGATCGTCGATCGAATAAATCTTTTGCGCGAACGGATTCTGTTCCAGTAAAGCTTCTTTGGCTTCGCGGTTTGGGTCCGGAGCGATTTCGCCAGTGATGCGAATCCAGTCGTCGCCCGCCATGGCGCAGATTTCCACCTTCGGATTTTCGATCATCTGCTTGTAGCAATCCTTGTCGTTTTTGGTGCAAATGTACAGACGGTTATTGTACTTGGCGACGATGCCGAACGGGCGGCATTTCGGCTGGTTGCCGTCGGTGGTGGTCAAGTAAAAAACGCCTGCTTTTTTCAAAAATTCGAGCGCGGTTTCCATAAGATTCAAATCTCCGATTGGATGTGGAACACTTCAAATGTATACAATTTTGAAGTAACGGAACAAAGCTTAAGCGGGAACTCCTTAGAAGTAAGTTAAACTTTCGCATGTACGGTTTGGGATGGAATAACTTATTTTACCGATGAATGGAGAACTTATGACTCATAAAATGTGGACCGCTTTGGCGGCTTTTTCGGTAACGATCGGTGTGGCTGCGGGAATTGCTTCGGCAGCTTCTGTGACGATAGATCCTTCTTTTACAAAGCAGAAAGTGGTGGGCTTTGGCGCGGGGAGCGTCTATTACCAGAATTGGATTACGGCTCTCGGTAATGAAAAACAGGAAGCCCTTTACGACACCGCTTTCACGGGTTTGAACCTTTCGCTTTTACGTGTCGGTAATTGGCTACAGGATACTACGGCTTCTCTAAAAAACGATTCCATCATCATTCGGGCGGGTAAGGCTCGTTTGGGTGACAAGATGAAGGTTTTGATGTCGAGTTGGTCAGCTCCGGCTTATTTAAAACCGAGCGGCAGCGTGAACGGAAGCGACGCAGATGGCGACTCCTTGAAGGCGACTCTCAAGACTTCGAACTCCGACAAGTACGGTAGTTACGCCTACGGTGATTTTGCTCATTGGTGGAAGGTCTCTTATCAAAGGTATGCCGCAGCCGGAATCGCCCCGGATTACATCAGTTTCCAGAATGAACCGGATATGTTTGCGACGTATGAAGAAACGCTCTTTGCTCCGAGCGAAACATCGAGACGCGCAGGCTATGCCGAAGCACTGATCGCTATTTACGATTCCCTTTCAACGCTTCCGAATGCACCGACGATTGTGGGTCCTGAACCTCTTGGCATTGGCTATAACAATTTCCAGGGTTACATGAACGTTTTGGACGAAACCAAACTCGGTGGGTATGCTTACCACTTGTATCACGCCGGGGATGGTCACGACAATTCTTTGAACAATTACAAGAACCCGGAAAATTTCCGTTCTCCGATGACGAAAATCGCAAGCTCTTACGGCTCGGATACAAAGCCGATCATTATGACGGAATTCTGCTCTATGGAAGAAAATGGCGTGGAATCTTACATGGTGGGCCTTGCGCACATTATGCAGGTCGGTTTTACCGATGGCAAATTGAACGGCTACATCGCCTGGGAACTTTTCTGGGGTGAGGGCAAGGGTCAGCTGATTGGTGTTTGCACAAATGGCTGGGGCAATTGTACAGCTGATGAAATCACGATCAGCCCGGAATACCACGCAATGCGTCACTATTCCAAGTTTGTGAATCCGGGTTGGAAGGTGATTTCGACAGCTTCTGATGAAACCGCTTTGAAGACTGTCGCTTTTGTGAGCGAAGATGCGGATTCCATTTCGCTGGTTTTAACGAATTCCGGTACAACGGCTTTGACACTTGACCGTCCGAAGGTTTCGGGTTACGGCACGGCTTATGCGGTGCAGTCCAAGGAAAACGGTTTTAAGAGCAAGAGCATTACCCTTTCAAGCTGCTTTGTGCTTCCTGCGCGTTCCGTGACGACGCTTGTGCTGGTGAAGGGCGCTACCGAAGCGTCTGCAACGACTTGCGAAGACGAAACAACGGATGAAAGTAATGTGAAGCCGGTTTCTTCCGATACGCTCGTACTTGTGGATTATAGCGAAACGACCGATGTTTCGAACTGGAAAAGCGATGAATCCTTGACGGCGGTTTCTTATGGTTCGAAGGTTCTCGATGGAACTTCGGGTTATGCGGAGGTGCCTCTTGCCGGTTGCGCGCAGAGCGATTGCGGTTATCAGCATGCAATTTTTGCTTTGCCGTCGAGTGTGAACACCGCTTTGCAGGAATGCTCTGCGATTGAAGTGACGATGCATTCCATGGCCGATACGACGACCTATGTGAACGTGGGTGGCGCCGGCGGTTCACAATGGGTGAATTACAAGTACGGCGTGCAGGGCGGTAGCGAATCTTGGGTGACGACGACGATTGACCTTGCAAGCGAAACGGGTGACGCGAACACGGTCTACGGTTCGACTCAGCTTACCTTCAACAGCGATGGTCCGGGCGTTTATATTTCGAAGATCATCGCTACGGGTTGTGGTTCTTCGTCGATTCCGGTGCGTAAGGTGGATTACACGCCGATCGCTGCAAATGGTATTTCCAAGATTTATGACTTGCACGGTCGTATGGTCTGGACGGGAACACTTTCCGAAGCGGAACTTTCCGGTCACACGCTTCATATTCAGAATTTGAAGGCGGGCGTATATATGATTCGCTCGGGATCTCACACGACGACCGCTGTAAAACGCTAAATTATAGGCGTGAAAATTGAATTCGAACCAATCGGGACCTTCTACAGCCAGGCTTCGTACAAGTACGAAGTCCCGCGGCAGGGGGTCTTTTTTCGTGGGCATCCCGGACGGATAGAGCTTTTACCGCATAAGGGATTTGAAGAGGCTCTCCGCGATTTGGGAAGTTTTGAACGCCTATGGATCGTTTTTCATTTTCACCAGAATTCCGGTTGGCGCCCGACGACTCGACCGCCTGTTCCGCCCGCGGATCACGACCGCGTCGGAACCTTCGCTTCGCGAAGCCCGTACCGTCCCAATCCCATAGGACTTTCTTGCGTAAAGCTCGTTTCCATGGAAAAGCTTACGTTGCACCTCGATGAAGCGGACCTGTTGAACGAAACTCCGATTTTGGATATCAAGCCTTACATTCCCAAGGCGGATGCTTTTCCGAATGCGAAAGCGGGCTGGGTGGATGCGCAGAACGTGGAACAGTGGAAGATCGTTCCGAGTGAAATTTTTAAGGCGGAAAGCGATTGGATTTTTGAAATGTGCGGCTGGGATTTGCAAAGCTTTGCCGAATGTCAGCTTGCAAACAGCCCGCTGGATTCGACACGGCGCCGTGTGAAGGTAAATATGGAAACGCATACGGCGGAGCTCGCCTTCCGCACTTTCCGTATGGACTTCCAGTTTGACGAGGCGAAAAAACAGATTCTTTTGCTTCGAATTCGCAGTGGATATTCGGCTGCGGAACTCGCTTCGACGGAAGACGTCTACCACGACAAGCCCTTGCATTTGGCGTTCTTGAAGCAAAAATTTTAAGGCGTCAATTTTTGACGCTTTTTGACAAAGGCTTTGTAACGGCAAAAGTCTAAAAAACTATTATTGTTCACAAATCTCTAATTCTCTTTTGGAATTTTTTATTCGAGGTTCTTATGTCTGAATCCACTCGCAAAGTTCGAGTCCGTTTTGCTCCGAGTCCGACTGGCTATCTTCACGTCGGTGGCGCTCGTACTGCCATTTACAATTACTTCTTCGCCAAGGCGATGGGCGGTACGTTCTATCTGCGCATTGAAGATACCGACCGCAAGCGTTACAATGAACAGGCGCTTCAGGATTTGATGCGCGACCTCAAGTGGCTCGGTCTCCACTGGGATGAAGGTCCGGGTTGCGAAGGGGATTGCGGTCCGTACTTCCAGAGTGATCGTTTGGAAATCTACCACCGCGAAATCCAGAAGCTCTTGGACGCGGGCTGCGCTTATTACTGCTTCTGCACCGAGGAACGTTTGCAGGAAGTACGCGCAGAACAGGAAAAGTCCCATGTGCCAGTTACCGGCTACGACCGTCACTGCCGTCACATTAGCCGAGAAGAAGCCGAAGCGCGTATTGCCGCTGGCGAAAAGGCGGTTATCCGCTTTAAGGTTCCGGAAACGGGTGTGACGGAATTCGACGATTTGATCCGCGGTCATATCTCTTACCAGAATGAACTTTTGGACGACCTCGTGCTGATCAAGCGCGACGGCTACCCGACTTATCACTTTGCAAGCGTCGTCGATGACCATTTGATGGGAACGACACACGTGCTCCGCGGTGATGAATGGATCAGTTCCACGCCGAAGCATGAACTTTTATACAAGGCTTTCGGTTGGGAACCTCCTGTATGGTGCCACCTGCCGGTGATTCTCGACAAGAACGGCGGTAAGCTCAGTAAGCGTAAGGGGGCTGCATCGGTCGGTGACTTCCGCGATCTTGGATACTTGCCGGAAACTCTCGTGAACTACCTCGCTCTCCTCGGCTGGAATCCGGGTGACGATCGCGAAGTCATGACGGTGAAGGAAATGATCGATTGTTTCACATTGGACCGTATCAATCCGAAGTCGGCAAGCTTTGACGAAAAGAAACTCCAATGGATGAACGCTCAGCACATTCACATGTGCGACAACGCATTCCTCAAGGGCCTCATGAAGGAAGGTCTCGCAAAGAAGGGCGTCGATCTTTCGAACGAACCGGAAGAACGTCTGGACATGATTGTGACTCTTCTCAAGCCGCGCGCTCACTTTGTGCAGGATTTGGCGGATATGTCTGTTTACTTCTTTGTCGCTCCGACGTCTTACGACGAAAAGGGGATGAAGAAACACTTTGGCGCAGGTTCTAAGGTTCTTGCGACTCTCGTCCGCGATACTCTCGCTGCAATCGACGAATTTAAGACGCCGGTCATCGAAAAGGCTTTTTATGACTTGGCTGAACGTTGCGGTCATAAGGTCGGTGAACTTGTGGGCGCTCCGCGTCTTGCGGTTTCCGGCGTTGTCGCTGGTCCGAGCCTTTGGGAACTTTTTGAAACCGTCGGCAAAGAAGAAACGCTTCGCCGTATCGACGCGGCTCTTCCGCTGATGCAGGACTAGTTCAGAGGCGAAATGCTCCGATCCTGGACGTACAAACTCATCGAAAAAAAGTTCTACTGCGCAGAATGCAGTGCGATTTCAACGTACAGCATTTATTCGCGAGAACCGTTTTCGGTGCACGCTGGCGTCCCGTTCGGAATACCTCTGGTCTGCCGTTGCAAACTCTGCGAAACGTTCTTTGTGGCGTTCTCACAAGAGCTTTACTTCGGTAAGCCGTCTTTCAATGCGGAATATGCCAAGCTCCTTTCGCAAAATCGGATTGCGCCGAACGATTGGGTTTACGTCGATGGCAAAACTCGACCGGGCTGCGTTGCGGGACATTATTCGACGCGGACGGAAGAAGTGGTGGAACTCGACTTTGGCCATGGCGAACGTGAAAAATTCACGCGCCCGCTGATGACGCATTTTAACGAACGCGCTCCGCTGGGATTCAAACTTTTGCCGGCGCAGGCGGGTGTTGCCCTTTTGGGCGATCCGATTTATCACGTGTTGCGCCAGATGACCGGTTTTGTCGTCGGTCGTGTTTCGGATCATGGCGCAGAAAAGCTCGTGGTGCAGCTTGAAAACGGAAAGATCATTTTTATGACGCTTCCAGATGAGTATCAGCTGCTTCCGGATCGTGTTTTGCTTGAACATTTGACGGAATGCGTGAAAACGTATTTTTCGTCGATCGTGGAGACGGTCAAGCTGAACGTGGTGCATTCGGTTGTTTACGTTTACGGATCGGTTCCGGAACTTCCGTTAAAAGAAGAAGTGATTCGTGAAATCAAAAAACTGCCGGATATTCGCGGTGTTGTGGATTTGCTCTCGGTGAGAATCCCGGGCGATCCGATTCCCGATGATGAACTTTGGCGTGCGGTGCTCCGCATTTTAGAAGATCACGATTCGCCGTTCTTTAATTGTGAAATTCAAGTGAGGGACGGTATATTAAAGTTGAACGCCTATTACACTTCGGGAAGCGATTTCAGGACGACGATAGCGCGCCTACGTCACATTCAAGGCTTGCGTGATGCTCAGTTTGAAATCGAAGAAGTGGGCGCTCCACCTCCGCACATGCGACACGTGGCGGATATGCTTCGAGTCAAGATGAAGCTTGATAAAAAGGCAAAAATGGATCAACGGCTGCGCATTATTCCGATGGCGGACGGCGTTTTGGTGGAAGGGTCGGTCAAAAGCATGTTACAAAAAAGCCTCTTGAATATTTTTATCGCACGTGCCGCGAAAGGAGTCCGAATTGATACCCGTATCCGAATTGATAATTCCTTGGGGGAGATATAAGAATGTCTTCGACTTATGATAAACTCAATCAGGTGAAAAAGCGTTTGCAGGAACATCCGACGAGTATCCAAGAACTCGCCGATTACATGAACTGCAACATTCGCACGATCTACCGCTACATCACCACGCTCGAAGGGGAAAACTGCGGTCTAAAGCAAGATAAGAAAACGCACCGTTTCTTCATTTCGCCCGATGTGCCGAAGCGCCCGGAATCTCTGATACGAGAACTGAAGTCGGCGCAAAAAGTCTTGGACAACATGGGCGTCGCTCACGGAAAGAGCATCAAAAAGGCGATCAAGATATTAAACGGCGAAGTATCGGAATCCGTCGAAGCCGCAAATCACGCCATCAACGTGGATAACGATTTTGTTGTGGACCTTGGACCGTTCTCGGAATACAGCGAAAACTTGCAGTTCCGCGAAACGGAAATTGACAAGTTCCTGGACGCGATTAAGAACCGCAGCAAGCTTAAAATTACATACGTTTCTGCGCACGACAATGCAACGGAAGAAAAAATCGACATTTGTCCGGTCAAGCTTGTGCTGCGTGTGGACACGCTTTACCTTGTCGCCTATGTAGAGCTGGGGGAAGGTAAGATGGAACGTCGTTTGTTCGCCGTGCGCCGTATTCGGAACTTCCGCAAGACCGGCGGATTCTTCCCCGAAATTCCGTTCAGCTACAAAGACCTTTACGCGAATTGCTTTGGCAAATATACAGGGAAGGATTTTCCGAAGATCAAGCTTGTGATGGAAGTGAAATCTTCTTGGTTGCAGACGCAGCTTCGGGAAGCGCACTTTAATCCGCCGATCAAAATTCGAAAGCAGAACCCGATGACCGTAGAATTGAATATTTGCGATACTCCGGATCTCGAAGGTTGGTTGCTCGGTATTCTTCCGGATGTGAAAATTTTGGAACCGGAAAGCCTTAAAGAAAGGCTGCGGTTACAGCTAAAAAAATCAAGTGAAGCATTATCATGATATCGACACATCTGTCTGATTACTCATTTGAATTCCCCAAGGAACTGATTGCTTCGCGCACGCCGGGCAAGGGCAAGACGAAAATTCTGCACTGTTCCAAGAACGGCGGCCCGCTCGAAATAGTTCCTGCCCCGAAGATTGTGGACTTTTTTAACCCCGGTGACTGCATTGTGGTGAACAATACGAAGGTGATACCGGCACGCCTTTACGGGCACACGATGCACGGCGGTGAAGTGGAAGTGCTGCTTGTGCAGACGCTTTTCCCCGATGAACAGGGGCACGCCCGTTGGGAAGCCTGGGTGCGTCCGGGTAAAGCTTTCCAGATTGGACGTGAACTGGAAATTGCCGGTGTCAAGGTGACCGTGGAAGCGATCAATCCAGACGGCGCCCGTGTGATCCGCTTTGACACGACTCCGGTCGAACTCGAAGCGATTATGAACAAGCAGGGGCACGTTCCGCTTCCTCCGTACATCAACCGTCCGGACGACGAAGAAGACAAAAAGGCGTACCAGACGATCTTTGCCAAATACAATGGAGCCGTTGCCGCTCCGACGGCGAGCCTCCACTTTAGCGCGGAAATGCTCAACGATCTCAGGGCAAAAGGCGTCCTCATCGCAGAGGTCACTCTCCACGTGGGACCGGGAACATTCCAGAACATTTCGGAAGAAGATTTTCGTGAACACAAAATGCACGGCGAACATTACGAACTCACGCAGGAAAATGCGGACATCATCAACAACGCTCGCAAGGCGGGCGGGCGCATTGTGCCGATCGGAACGACGAGCACCCGCGTC
Organism: Hallerella sp.; assembly: GCF_022776125.1. Taxonomy (NCBI): domain Bacteria; kingdom Pseudomonadati; phylum Fibrobacterota; class Fibrobacteria; order Fibrobacterales; family Fibrobacteraceae; genus Hallerella; species Hallerella sp. Next base: position 64,992 of record NZ_JALFIA010000018.1, read on the forward strand.
ATCGAAACGATTGCCGCCGAAGATGGGACACTCAAGGCAGAAACCGGTGTGACCCACGCCTTCTTCTATCCGGGCTACCGTTATAAAATCACCGATGGACTTCTCACGAATTTCCACTGGCCCAAAAGTTCTTTGATTCTTCTCGTCGCCGCGTTCTACGGCAGAGAAAATACGCTTGCCGCTTACAAGTATGCAGTGGAACATCAACTGCACCTCTTTAGTTACGGCGATGGTATGTTAATTCTTTAAGGTTTACACCACGGTAAGATTATGGCAAAACAACCACTTTACTTCGCAATTCACGGACACTTCTACCAGCCACCTCGTGAAAATCCTTGGACGGGTGAAATTGAAAATCAGCCAAGCGCCGCACCGTTCCACGATTGGAACGACCGAATCGCTGCCCAGTGCTACAGCCCGAATGCCGCAAGCCGCATTCTTTCGGGCGGTGGACGTATCAAGGACATAGTCAATAACTATGAATACATGAGCTTTAACATGGGCCCGACCCTGATGGGTTGGATCCGCACACATTTGCCAGACACTTACCGTCGCATCCAAGAAGCGGATGCAAAAACGGTCCGGCGCCTTGGACACGGCAACGCAATCGCTCAGGTTTATAACCACATCATTATGCCGCTCGCTTCGCCAGAAGATCGCATTACGCAGATCCGTTGGGGCATCAAGGATTTTGAAACGCATTTTGGCAGAAAGCCGGAAGCGATGTGGCTCGCCGAAACCGCAATCAACATGGATACGGTGGTGGATCTGATTCGCGAAGGTATCAAGTTCACCATCCTTTCTCCGACACAGGCTTTAAAGTTCCGTCCGCTCGGCGGCACGAATGATGCGTGGAAGGGTTGTGAAAATACGGACATCGATACGACCCGTCCGTACCGCATCTTCCCGGTCGACGCCGAAGGCAACAAGATCTGCGATGGTTACCTGGACGTTTTTTTCTACAACCCGTGGCTTTCGAGCGCTGTCGGATTTGAACATCTTCTCCGCGACGCCAATGTTTTTGGTAAGCGCATCCAAGATGCTTTTGACCCGAACCGCGACGAACCTCAGCTGGTGAGCATCGGAACGGATGGTGAATCTTACGGTCACCACGAACCGTTCGGCGACATGTGTGCCGCTTGGCTCTTTAACCATTACGCTCCTCAGCACAATATGATCCCGGTGAACTTTGGCTGGTTCCTTGAAAAGTTCCCGCCGCAGTACGAAGTGCAACTGAAGAACGCACATTCCGAAGGCTGCGCCTGGAGCTGTGCACACGGCGTGGGACGTTGGTACCGTGACTGTGGCTGCTCAACGGGCGGCGGTGCGGACTGGAATCAAAAGTGGCGCACGCCGCTTCGTGATGCGATGAACTTCTTGAAAAAGTTTGCCGATGACGTGTTCCTGCGTGAATTCGAAAAAATCGGCAAGGTCAACGCTTGGGACGCCCGCAACCTTTACGTGGACGTCCTCGTGAAGCCGGAAGAAAAGGAGCGCAAGGAAAATTTCTTGAACGAAATCTTGCGCGACCCGAGCGATGAAAAAGCTCGTGCAACGGCGATTCGTTTGATGGAAATCGAAAAGTTCTGTCTGTTCACCTTTACGAGCTGCGGTTGGTTCTTCAACGACATCGAAGGTCTTGAACCGGTACAGAACATGCGCTATGCGGAACGTGCCATGGAACTTCTCCGCCCGTTCCTCCCGATCAACCATCCGATTCGCGACCAGTTTATGAGTATTCTCGGACGCGCTACTTCCAATGAACATCGTTGGAGCGGTACGGAAGTCTTTGTGCGCTATGCGATGCCGGACATGCCGGTCGCGCTCAAGCTTCTTGCGGAGCGGGCTGTCGTTTTGCACATGGGACTCGACAAGTACGAAAATCCGGAAGAGCTCGATTCGCGTATTTCTGCAAAGGTTGTAGCTTCTCGCAAGTTTGAAACGGTTGTCCATGTGACATTCGACGACAAGGATATCGGTGAAAAGACCGAAGCGACGATTCTCACGTTGAGCGATTCGATGGGCAGAATTACGTCGGTCGTCTTCAGCGATACGGATCCTGCTTCGGTGAGCTTTGTGCCGAATCAGAATGTTTCGTTTAAGCAGTTGCAGGTGCAGTTCCCGACCGCTTACGTGCTTCGCATGCGTCATTTGATGAGCGATTCTCTGCGCCATATCAACATTTTGCTGACGAAGTCCCGCTTGGAAAGCGTCACGAAGTCGTTCAACGGCTTTGCTCTTTCGCAGGGCCTTTCGATCGATTCGCTCGCTGACCAGGATCACACGCTTACCGATACGATGCGCAAGGCGCTTTCGCTCGAAATCAATGCAAAAATTCACGAAATGGCTCTGCAGTATTTGAAGGGTCACGATGCGGAACTTTTGGAAGATGTGCACGAACTTGTGGATGAAGCGACGGATCTTCGCACGCAGTTCTCGTTCGGCGGCACGGGCCGTATGTTCCACAAGAAACTTACGGAACTCATCGCCAAGGCATCTTCGGAATACGATGAAAATGTGATTTCGCATATCACAGGCCTCATCTCGATGGCGGGCTGGTTGCACTTGTACATCGACAAGACAACGCTCGAAAATCAGGTGTTCCCGATTTACCAGAAGTACATTGAGAACCCGGAAGACCCGCATAACCGCACTTTGCTCCCGATGTTTGACTGGCTCAACTTTGAACGCCGTTCCAAGGAACGTTAATTTCCTAAATTGAAGGATACTATGGCTCTCACATTCTACAATACAGCATCTCGAAAAAAAGAACCGTTCAGCCTTCTCCCCGGTAACGATACCGTGAAGATGTATTGCTGCGGTCCTACGGTTTATCACTATGCGCATATCGGCAACTTGCGCACCTATATTTTCGAAGATACGCTCTGTAGAACTCTCGAATATTATGGTTACAAACTGAACCACATTGTGAACATCACGGACGTCGGGCATTTGACAAGCGACGGCGACACCGGTGACGACAAGATGGAAAAGGGTGCAGCCCGTGAAGGCAAGAGCGTGTGGGAAATCGCTCAGTACTATACCGACGCCTTTATGAAGGACTGGCACGCTTTGAACATCGAAGAACCGACTCGTTGGACAAAGGCGACCGATCACATTCAGGAACAAATCGATTTGGTGAAGACTCTCGAAGAAAAGGGTTACACCTATCGCACCTCGGACGGTATTTACTTTGACAGTTTGAAGGACAAGCATTACGCTGACTTCGCCCGTTTGGACGTGGAACACCTTCAGCAGGGCTCCCGCATTGACATGGGTGAAAAACGTGCCCCGACGGACTTTGCTCTTTGGAAGTTCAGCCCGAAGGACAAGAAACGTTTGATGGAATGGGACAGCCCGTGGGGAATCGGATTCCCGGGTTGGCACATTGAATGTTCCGCAATGGCGATGAAGTACAACGGCCCGACGCTCGACATTCATTGCGGCGGAACGGACCATGTGCGCGTTCACCATACAAATGAAATTGCTCAGAGCGAATGCGCAACCGGAAAACCGTTTGCCCGTTTCTGGATGCACGGTGAATTTTTGCGCTTGGACGGAAACAAGATGAGCAAGAGTTCGGGCGAATTCTTGACGGTGAGCGTTCTCATGGACAAGGGTTACAACCCGATGGATTACCGCTTGTTCGCCCTCACCAGCCATTACCGCAACTACTTGAACTTTAGCTTTGAATCTCTCGACAGCGCCCGTGAAGCTTTGAAGAGCCTTCACAAAAAGACCGATCCGCTGATCGGCAAGGCGACTGCGATTCAAAGTGAAGAAGCCAAGAAGTGGCAACAGGAATTCAAGGATGCAATCGGTGACGATTTGAATATGCCACGCGCCCTTGGAATCTTGAACAGCATTCTGAAAACGGAACTTTCTGAAGGTGAAAAGGCGGCTCTCGTTGCAGACTTCGACAAGGTACTCGGGCTGAAGCTCGATCATCCTCGCGAAGAATTTGTGAAGAAGCCGGACCCGAACGCCGTCGACGACACCGCGGAAATCGAAGCTTTAATCGGCCAGCGCACGGAAGCTCGCAAGGCCAAAAACTGGGCAGAAAGCGACCGCATCCGCGACCTGCTCAAAGAAAAAGGCGTTGAAATCAAGGACTCGAAGGACGGAACCAGCTGGAAAAGGGTGTAACGATAATGTCAATTGACAGTTATCAAAGCTCAGCTTTTCGAAAAAAGAAGCGGGTAAAACGCAGTATCGGTTGGAGGTTCTGCAAGGTCGCATGCGAGTGATTGCAAGGAATGAATCCGACTGTTGTTTGTAATCTGCAAAAACAGAACATCAAGAGCGGCTGACAAGAATTCCAATGTGTTAATTAAAATAGCTTTGCAAATTTTTCTTCGAGAGCAGCTTTTCTAACGTCAGCGCTCTGAGTGCCTGTGTGATGGCGTCATCGATTTTTTGGTAAAGACCGATGCGGATTGCTTTACGGTAGTCGGTTTCTTCTTCGGTGGGGAGAGGCGGATCGACTATCGTCAAATCTCCTTCCAAGTTGCTGAGGACATCGTGCAGTTGGATTTCGCTGGGGGGCTTTGCCAAAATGAACCCGCCGTTAGACCCTTTGATGGATCGAATGTAGCCGGCGCGCTTGAGCGAGACGGCAATCTGTCCTAAATAGGCGGAAGAAATGTCTTGACGTTTAGAAATTTCTGCGAGGGTCGTGTGCGTGTCAAGCCCTTGTTCTGCAACGTCGATTAAGAATCGAACTCCGTAACGGCCTCTGGTCGAAATCTTCATGCGGCGCTTTCTCCTTGTATGCTGCGGTAAATCGAGACAAGGTCTGCGAGCGTGATCGCATGAATGACGCTTTCGATTGAAGTCTCTACGTCTTCCCATACCGTTCGGCTTTCGCAGATTTCGAATTTGGAACATTCGTCACCGTTCAAGCAGGGAATGCTGTGGAGAGTCGTTTCCATCAAGTTCAACACCTGATAGGCAGTAATTTCCTGTGGAGCTTTGGCAAGCTTGTATCCACCCTGTACGCCTCGGCTTCCCGTTACAAATCCCGATCTTTTCAGCGGAATAAAGAGTTGTTCCAGGTAGCCGTCCGAAATATGGGTCTTTTCGGCAATCGTGTGGATGCTGTAAGGCTTATCCTCTGTCGCTGTCGCTAGACACAGCAGCGCTTCCAAAGAGTACTGTCCACGTGTTGAAATCTTCATCTGCTCACATCAATCGCTTTCAAGCCTGGGCGTGAATTGGCAAAAAGAATGCCGAGCGATACACCAAAGCCGTGATTCATTTCGTCGGCAAAGGTCCACTGGTAGGATCCTTTGAGTCGGAGGGAAATCCAAGATTCTCTAAAGAAGTATAAACCCGCATTTGCTTCCACGGTCGGACCGATGCGCTTTTCAAAGGAATCCGCAAAGTCATCTTCCGGAATTGCCTGCACACCGGCCATGCCGCCGACAAAAGGCGCAATGTCTGTCGGCAAGAGCTGTTGCTGCAAACCGATCTTTGCGTCGAAACCGTTTCCCGGAAAAGAATATCCTATGTCGCCCGTCACGCTTGTGTACGGCAGAATCTGGAAATTGCTGATGAAGTTTACATTGCCAAAGGCAGTGCGGTTGCTTTTCCAAGCATCGCTCAAAGGTTTTACGACGCTGATTTCCAAACCGTAGCTGGCGAATGGGCTATAAACAGAGCGTCCTTCCCCTGCAAAACTGAGTACGGCTAAAGCGCAAATGGCAATCATGATCTTTTTCATAGTAGAGTCTCCCAATGCAGACCATTCTGCAATATAGAAAAATAATCAAAAACTTTAGTGAACCGCTAGGAATTGTCTTCTTCTTGGATAAAGCGTCATTTTGTGTTTTAAAAGGAATGCTTTACTATATTTTCCCCTAAACTCACAATTCAACAAAGGGTAAATATGTCTAAAATTCTTCGCCTTTTTGTGCTCATGGCTGCTATGACCGCTCTCGTCGCTTGCTCCGGCGGCGGTAAAAAAGTCACCCGTATCGAATCCGAATCCGTGACCGATCTTTCCGGTAAATGGAACGATACAGACTCCCGTCTCGTTGCAGAAGAAATGATCCAGGACTGCATTGCTCGTCCATGGTACAATAAGCTTTTGAACACGAAGAACGGTGAACTCCCGACCGTCGTCATCGGCAGTGTCCGCAACAAGAGCCACGAACACATCAACGTGGAAACCTTCATCAAGGATATGGAACGCGCTCTCATCAACTCCGGCAAGGTGGATTTTGTTGCGAATGCTGAAGAACGTGGCGAACTCCGCGCAGAACTCGCTTCCCAGTCTGGAAATGCAACGGAAGAAACCCGTAAGGAAGCCGGTCAGGAAATCGGTGCAGACCTGATGCTCACCGGTAGCCTCAATTCCATCGTGGACCAGGAAGGCGGCGAACAGGTCGTGTTCTACCAGATCGACCTTCAGCTTGTCGACATTCAGACCCACAAGACCGTCTGGATCGGCGATAAGAAAATCAAGAAGTACATGAGCCGTTCCTCGGTGAAGATGTAATTCGAAGTTAGGAACTGTTACCATGAAGATCCGGTTTTTTTTGTTTGTTCTTTGCTCCTTTCTTTTTATCGCCTGCTCCAATAAATCGATGGTGCGATATGAAGCTCTTTTGGAACCTCTCAAAAAGGATGGCTTCTCGGGGGCAATCAGCAAGGTACAGGGAGAAAAAGAGGATCTTTATGGCGACAATACCTTGTTCCTTTATCACTTTGACTTAGCGACGCTATACCATTACAACGGCGACTACAAAAAAAGTGCCGCGGAATTTGAAAAGGCGAAGCAGGTTTATGAAGATCTCTACACGAAGTCCGTAACGAATGAAGCGGCTTCGGTGATTACGAATGATAATGTGCGTCCGTATCGCGCGCGCCCGTTTGAAATTTTAGCGCTTTACGAAATGAATATCGTCAACTATTTGGCGATGAAAGATATCGACGGCGCCCTGGTGGAAGCGAGAGCTTCGGACATTGCCTTGCAGGCTCTTTACCAGAAGGATAACGACAAAACAAATGATGCCGGATATCTCCGTTATCTGATCGGCCTTGTTTATGAAATGGAAGGCGAAAGGGATAATGCTGCGATTGCTTACTACAAAACGGCAAAGGCTTATGCAGAAGAAGGCATGCCAATTCCGGAAGAAGCGAAAGCCTTTATCAAGAACACGCTTGAAAAAGAAGGGCGTGCCGACGATCTAAAGAGTATTGGACTTGCGAACGGGAAAGCCCCGATGATTGTGCCGATGACGGCAGAAACGGGTAACGGTGAAATCGTAATTATCGGTTATGCAGGCCACAGCGCCATTCTCGGTGAATGGATGCTTTCGGGAACCTATGTACGCGGTGGCGTTTTGAATGTAATGGGCAAGAATCCGCAAACAGGCAAGGTCGATGGACTGACGATTCCGTTCCCGGCAACAGCGGTCGGCTCTCACGGTGGAACGACGTTTTCGGTGACGATTGCAATTCCGGAACGCAAGGATGTGCCGCACGTTGTAGAAGGCTTTGAAGTTCGGATTGATGATAAGCGCTTGCCGTACAAGCCGGAAGTCTATGTAGACAACACGCAGCAGCTTGTGAAGAATTTGAAGCAGGAACGTGCAACAACGCTCGGCCGCACCGCGGTTCGCGTCATTACTCGCACGATTGCCGCTCAGCAGGCAAAGAAGGCGATGGAAACGGATAACGTTTTTTTGAACCTGGTGACAAGTATTGGAACGGATGTGGCCGCAGGCCAGCTGGAACAGGCTGATTTGCGCGTCGCGCTCTTCTTGCCACATCAGGTGCGTATGGCTCGTGTGCCTGCAAAACCGGGGACGCATACGGTTAAAGTTCTTGCGACGAACAGCAACGGCAGCGCCGTGAAAGAATACACTTATACCGTACATGTGAAGGCTGGCGACAAGTCCGTCATTGTTGTCCCGGCGATCAGATGATTGCCGCGTCACTTCGTTCCTTGCAATGACAGTAGACGAGTCCTTGCGATAACCACGCCATCGGCTCGTTATGACACAGCGGAATGCCATTGCGGGCGAAGCAAACAGATTATAACATTTGAGCGAGTTCAGTAAAATTTTGCGCGGAGGCCGTACCTTCGTGTTTTTTGCCATAGAGAATCGTTTGCATCCCGACGGATTTTGCTCCTAGAATATCGCGCTTGTAATTATCCCCAATCATGACACAGTCTTTGGGGTCTGCGCCAAGCTTTTGCGCAATGCTTGTGAACATGATGGCGGCAGGTTTGTCTGCGCCTACTTCTTCGCTCACGGTAATCTTGTCGAAGATTCCCACAAGTCCAAGTTTTTGAAGTTTGCGAATCTGAATGTGCAATGTTAAATCGGAGCAGATACCGAGAGGAATTTTTTTCGTTTTGAGCTTTTGCAAAAGTTCAAACGCTCCCGGAAAAATTTGCATCGCGTTCAGGTAGGCGTCCCAGTAGGCGTTGTACATGGGGATGTCGTAAATCTCGCCTGGCAAGTTCAGCACTTCGCACATGTGATGGTAAAAGAGAATGCGGTTGTGGCCCGCCGCGGTCAGCGGATTCAAACGCTTTGTTTCCATGTCGCATTCAACGTAGAGTTTTACGAACTCATTGCGCGGTATTTGGCAAATCGGATAGAGGTAAGAGTAAACCGCATCACGGCCAGCGTTGTCGCAAGGCGTGTAAGGATAGAGTGTGTTGTCCAGGTCGAAGATAATCGCTTGCATAGGGAAAATTTAGTTTTTCATTTTTTAAGTAGACGAATCGCCTTCTCGAGCGTCTTTAAATACAGGTGAGGAAATCTTCGCCTGCTTTGCGGGGGCGTTCCCGTTGATGAAGAAAGATGAAGACGACGAATGTTCCAGATAATTACGAGGATTACAGGGGCTCGGGCGTTTATGCGGACCTGCTGCTGGATCTGACCTTTAAAAAGGCGTTCAATCCCGATACGCAAAATAAGGTGTGCCTGATTGAACTTTTGAATGCGCTGCTCGAAGGCGAAATCGACGAACCGATTGAAGACGTACAGTCCCGCAACAAGGAGCATAATGACGGATCGAACGAAAACCGCACGACGATATTTGACCTGCACTGCGTAGACACGAAAAAGCGAAAATTTATTATCGAAGTGCAGATTGCTCCGCAAGAAAATATCGTGAACCGTGCGATCTATTATGCTTCCCAGACGGTTGTTTCGCAAGGGGAGCGAGGACGCGGTTACAGCTACAGTTTAGATCCTGTGATCACGGTGATGTTTATGGAGTTCAGCGTGTTTGATGAGCAGGACAAGTATCTCCGAAAAGCGATGCTTCGGGAAAAGGATGGCGCGAGAATTTCACAGACGCTGAACTTTGTGTTTGTGGAACTTCCGAAATTCAGAAAGAAGCTTGAAGAGCTTGAAACAGATCTGGATAAATGCTTGTACGCTCTCTGTCATATTAAGGAACTTCGGAAGATGCCTTCGAAGTATACAGGCTCCTCTTTCGAGCTCTTGTTCCGCACTGCTGAATTAGCTAAATTCAGTAAAGAGGAACAGAAGATGATTGACGCTGCACAGAAAGCCAAGTGGGATGCGTACGCGATACAGAGCTACCGCGAAAAAGAGTCTGCACGTTTGCAGGAAGAGTCTGCACGTTTGCAGGAAGAGTCCGCACGTTTGCAGGAAGAATCCGCACGTTTGCAGGAAAAAGACGTTCGCCTCCAAAAGGAAAAGTCTCGCCTACAGGAAGAAAATACCCGCATGCAAGAGGAAGCTGCTCGCATTCAAGAAGAAAATGCCCGCGTTCAAGCGGAAAAGTCTTGCCTACAGGAAGAAAACGCCCGCATTCAAGAGGAAGCTGCTCGCATTCAAGAAGAAAACGCCCGCGTTCAAGCGGAAAAGTCTTGCCTACAAGAAGAAAAGCGACATGTTGCGAAACTTCTCAAAGCGAGTGGAGTCCCGTTAGATGAAATTGCGGCCCGAATTCATCTTTCGAAAGAAGAGTTGAAAACTCTTTAGAATGTGAATAAATTAACCGAAAAGGCTCTTTCTCTTGAAAGGGCCTTTTGCGTGCCAACAGAATTCGGTCATGACGTTTTCATGACAATTGAAAGGCTCCATTTATGGGATAAAATCAGAAAATGTTGTCATATAAACGTAATTTTGGACTTTTTTATCCCAAAATTTCGCCGATTTCTCGATCTTGTAAATGAAAGTTTAGTCCAATTTGGAATGCTAAAATGGCCGATTTTTAAAGAAATTCGCAAGTTTTTGCATTTGCGTGACTAAAAAATGACAAGATGATGACAAAACTATTGCTTCTTTAAAACAAAACGTATATATTATCCGTGTTGATCAAAAGCAACAAAACCTTTAAAACAAGGAGTTCAATTATGAAGAAACAAGGTTTTACTCTTATTGAATTGATGGTCGTCGTGGTCATCATCGGTATTCTCGCTGCTGTCGCAGTTCCTAAGCTCTTCGGCATGATCGCGAAGTCCAAGGCTTCCGAAGTCGGTCCAGCTGCTGGAACCTACGTGAAGTTGCAACAGGCTTATGTTTCTGAAGCAGTAGCTATTGGAACTTGGTCTGTTATTGGTTATAAGGGCCCTGGCAACAATACGAACGCTACTGATGCTACCGGTGGTGCATCGTCTAAAACGAATAATTTCAGCTACAAGGATGCAACCGGATATGCCAACAACACTGCAGCTTTGGATGCAACGGGAAAGGTCGGTTTTACTGCCCACAACGAAGCTAAATTGAACGATTGTAATCCGGGCGACCATTGGACCATTACGGTTAAATCAGGATCAGCTGCTGGTGAGGCAACCTTCACTCCGAGTACTCTTGATCAAACCTGCTTACAGCTCACTCCGAACTGGAATCAGATCGGCAAGTAATAGCTAGCAAAGTTTAGGATAAAAAAAGAGCCCTCTTTGGAGAGCTCTTTTTTATTGTGTTTTATTAGGCGATTACTTGCCGATTTTGTCGAAAGTCGGAGTAAGGGCTACGCAACCTGCACCGGTAGCGCTTGCAGAGAAGGCTACATCCTGAACGCTTTCGCCAGCATTAAGATACACGTTCCAGTTGCTCGCGGCAGTAAATTCCTTGGTGTTGGCGGAACCAGCAGTGCATTCGTTCAATGCGGTGCGGTTAGAAGCGGACCAACCGAGAGTGCTGCCAGAAACCGTCACGGAAGCTTGTGTGCCGATAGAACCGATACCATAGAAGAAGTTCGTCGTTTCACCGCCGTTCGGAGCGGTGTAACCGATGAGCGTCCAACCACCAGCCTTGCCGGATTCAGCGAAATAAGCCTGCTGCAACTTCACGTAGGTTGTGGTAAATTTATGCTGTTTTAGTTCAAAATTGCGAAGGGGACCCATCTTCTATAGAATTTTTCTTGGAATTCTATTGGTGATATAATCGGGTTGTGATCCCCTTGAATGATGATGCGCGTCCTTGGATATTTTTGCGCT